>JAQVTZ010000076.1 GCA_028699795.1 Clostridia bacterium
GAGTTTCGATACTATTTATTTTGACAAGGTCGGTAAGCGCGCCCAATGCGTTTTGGAAATCGGCTTTCATAAAAACACCTCCGTTATGTTCCCAAAAAAGTAATTATAATACAGAATAAGGGGGGTTGGTCTCCCAAACCGTCCATAAAATAATTATACACAAATCCAGCGGTTTATGCTACAATTAAATTTATTATACGGAGGGAAAAATGTCGGAAGGAAGAAGACAAAGGGTCAAAGAGAGGGCGCGGGAAGAAGGGATAGACCACTTCGAGCCCCATGAACTTTTAGAACTCATGCTTTATCCGTATGTGCTACGCAAGGATACCAAACCAATTGCAGTAGAACTGTTAAACATATTTGGCTCTTTAGACGGGGTGCTTAACGCGACCGAAAGGGACCTGTTAAGCATAAAAGGCATGACCAAAGAAGCGGCGTTTCATTTTTCATTCTATTACAGGATCACAGCAAGGGCAAAGAGTGAAGGGATAGATAAAAACAGAGTTCTTTTAAATTACGAAGAAGCGGGCAAATATGTTTGCGAACGGATAGGACATCTTAATCATGAAGAATTCTTGGTGATCTGTTTAGACAGCAAAAAACGGATTGTCCGTACTAAGATATTTACGCATACCGACCCCGCCAAAGCCGAAATCAATATGAGAATGATTGCCGATACCATCTTGGGCGCAAAATGCGTGGCTGTTATTGTCGCGCACAATCACCCTTCGGGCGAACTGACGCCCTCGGGAGAAGATATCAATGCGACCAAACAACTTTATAAACTTTTAGACAGCCTCGGAATCAAACTCTATGACCATATTATTGTAAACAGGACGGGGAGCTTCAGTTTCAATAAGGCGAACCTAATGAAATCTATTTCGGCCACGGCGAATTTACGAATAGCGGAAAAAGAATAGAGTGATTATTCTACCGTCGACAGATAGCCAAGGATTCCGCAAAAAATACGGTAAGCGAGCTTGTCCTGATAATCGGGTTTGTTCAGCAGGGCATCATCTTCACTGTTAGATAAAAAACCGCATTCGACGATTGCAGAAGGATAGGCGCTGCAATGCAGGATGTAATAATCTCCTTTTAAAATAGTAAAAGCTCTGCCCACATAGTCATTGTTAATTGTGTTAAGGTTGTTTTGAATAGATAACGCCAGCGTTTTGCCTTTTTCGCTTAACGGCTCATAAAAAACCTGCGCGCCTCTTCTGGACGAGTCCGGGAACTTGTTGCAATGAATGCTGACCACAAGAGTGGGACAGGTGTCCAAAATAATTTTTTTGCGCGCCTCCATATCCCTGTGTTTTTTTGTAACGGACTCGGTATAAAGACTATTCTCGTCTTTTCGGGTCAATATAACGCCGATATTTTGCGCTTTTAATAGCCCTTCTATTTTTTTTACGAGAATCAAATTGATTTCCGCTTCGGATACGCCGCTGTTGACACCGCTTGTGCCGCCGTCTTTGCCGCCATGGCCCGCATCTAGCACAACGACAACGGCGGGAGTGGGCGAAAACGCCATTGCAGAAGCTGTGACCGCGAGGGACACCATAACAGAGATAAGCACAACGCCTGTGATTATCAACATTCGCTTTTTTATAACAAAAAACATAACCCCTCACAAACCAAGCATTTTTTTATATTTTGGGAACCCGTGAACGCGGTTTTTGTCGTATTTCGACAAACAAAAACAATTTATGACCTCGAGTTGTCAACAAAAAGGCCTGTTATCCACAGAGTTGTCCACAATTATCTTATTTGCGAACAGAAAAAAATAGAACCGATTCGACAAGACAAGACAAAAGTAGAGTGCAGGTCGATGTGGAAGAAATGATTGTAAATGGAGGCACCTAATTTCTATTATCCTCACGCGCGCGCATTAAATAAAAAAATACTATACATAAAGTATATTAGTATGTTATAATATAACATGTTAATAAAACTTATAAGGAGTAGTGTATGACTGATAAGATACAGAATGACTATAATCAATCTGCGATTCAGGTTCTCGAGGGGTTAGATCCCGTCCGCAAAAGGCCGGGGATGTACATCGGCAGTACGGATGTCAAGGGCTTGCACCATCTTGTTACCGAAATCGTAGACAACTCGATTGACGAAGCTGTTGCGGGGTACTGCAATCATATAGAGATAACCATTTTAGAAGACGGGTCTTGCCGCGTTTCAGACAACGGTCGCGGGATCCCGACAGGCATTATCCCCAAAGAGAACAAATCCGCGGTAGAGGTTGTACTTACCAAGCTTCACGCAGGCGGCAAGTTTGGAGGAGGCGGTTATAAGATAAGCGGTGGTCTGCACGGTGTTGGCTTATCGGTCGTTAACGCGCTGGCTTCTCTTCTCGAAGTAGAAGTCAGGCAAAACGGTAAGCTCTACCGCCAAACTTATCACAGAGGTAAGCCGGTGAGCGACTTGGCAATGACGGGTGAAGCCGATACAACGGGTACAGTGATTCGTTTTGTACCCGATGACCAAATCTTCGAAACAACCGATTTCCAATACGATATGATGCGTTTGCGCCTCCGAGAGCTTGCTTTTCTCAACAAAGGGTTGCGCATCAGTATCGAAGACAAGCGGGAAGGCCGCCAAAAGGCGGAGTCTTTCTGCTACGAGGGCGGCATCATCCATTTTGTAGACTATCTTAACAAAAACAAAGAGACCGTTTTGCCCTCTACTGTCTACTTCGAAGACACCTCCAACGAAATGATTGCCGAAATCGCTTTGCAATACAATACAAGCTACGACGAAAACATTCATACTTTTGCCAACAATATCAACACCGAAGAAGGCGGCGCGCATCTGGACGGTTTTAAATCCGCACTAACAAGAGTCATTAACGACTACGGCCAAAAGAGCAAAAACCTTAAAGAAAACGAAAAATTAAGCGGCGAGGATGTTCGGGAAGGGCTTACGGCCGTTATCAGCGTCAAGCTGCCCGAACCGCAATTCGAAGGCCAAACCAAAACGAAGCTGGGCAACAGCGAAATGCGCTCTTTTGTCAGCAAAGTCATCAGCGAAAAGTTGGGTGCTTACCTAGAAGAAAACCCCAAAGTAGGCAAAGAGCTTATCAGCAAATCCATTACCGCTCAAAGAGCGCGCGAAGCCGCCCGCAAGGCGCGCGAGGCGTTGCGCAAGGGCGTTATGGAGTCTACCACTCTTCCCGGAAAGCTTGCGGACTGTTCGGATACCGACCCCGCAAATTGTGAAATTTACCTTGTAGAGGGAGATTCGGCAGGCGGCACCGCAAAACAGGGCCGTGACCGTCAAATTCAAGCCATCTTACCCTTGCGCGGCAAGATTCTCAATGTCGAAAAAGCAAGATTGCACCGTGTATTGGACAACGAAGAAATTAAATCTATGATTAAGGCTTTCGGTTGCGGGTTTAAGGACGACTTCGACCTCTCTAAGCTCCGTTACGACCGCGTTATTTGCATGACCGACGCCGATGTCGACGGAAGTCATATAAGAATTTTGTTGCTTACCTTCTTTTTCCGGTTTATGCGTCCGTTGCTGGAGCAGGGACATATCTATATCGCTCTTCCCCCACTTTATAAGGTTGCAAGAGGTAAAGATATCAGGTATTTATACAGTGATGAAGAACTCAAAGAATACCAAGCCTCTCTTGCAGGCGCGCATTACGATTTGCAACGCTACAAAGGTCTCGGCGAAATGAACGCCATTCAACTGTACGAAACCACAATGGACCCCGAAACCCGCACACTGATGCAAGTCAAAATGGAGGACGCCGAGCAAGCGGACGAAATTTTTAGTCTGCTGATGGGCGAACAACCCGAACTTCGCCGCGCCTTCATCGAAGAAAACGCCAAGCTGGTAAAGGAGTTGGATATTTAATATGGAAAAAAAGAAACTGGATATCAACAGAATCAAAGAAACACTTGCCAAAACGAAAATTGTGCCTATCAATGTGCGCGACGAAATGGCGAAGTCTTTTATAAGCTATGCGATGGCAGTCAATGTTAGCCGCGCGATTCCCGATGTCAGAGACGGGCTTAAGCCCGTTCAACGCCGTATTATGTACGCGATGAGCGAACTTAACAATACTTACGACAAACCGCACAAAAAATGCGCGAGAATCGTGGGCGAAGTACTGGGCAAGTACCACCCTCACGGCGACAGCGCGGTATACGATGCATTGGTCCGAATGGGGCAGGAGTTCTCTATTAGAGCGACTCTTATCGACGGACACGGCAACTTTGGCTCGGTAGACGGAGACCCTGCAGCAGCCCAAAGATATACCGAGGCAAGACTGTCCAAAATTGCAGGAGAGCTCTTGCGTGACCTCGACAAAGATACCGTAGATTTTTATCCCAACTTCGATGATACTCTTATGCAACCCTCGGTTTTGCCCGCAAAATACCCTAATTTGCTGGTAAACGGAAGCGAAGGTATCGCTGTGGGTATGGCAACCAACATTCCGCCACACAATTTGGGCGAAGTGATAAGCGGTACGCTTGCGCTTTTAGAAAACCCCGACATCACCATCGACGAACTGATCGAATATATCCCCAGTCCCGATTATCCCACGGGCGCGCTTGTTTTGGGTCGTGCCGCAGTAAGACAGGCCTATCATACGGGCAGAGGTGGCGTGGTCATCCGCTCCAGATGCGAAGTTGAAGAGCATAACGGCCGCAATCGCATTGTGGTAACCGAAATCCCCTATCAAGTCAACAAAGCCAACCTTATTAAGGATATCGCCGACCAAGTCAAAGACAAGCGTCTGGACGGCATCAGCGATATCAAAGAAGAATCCGACCGTTTTGGCATGCGGATTGTCATTGAACTCAAGCGAGACGCACAACCGCAAGTTGTGCTCAATACACTTTATAAGCAAACCAACTTGCAGATACGAAACGGCATCATTTTGCTTGCGCTTGTAAACGGCGTGCCCAAGGTACTCAACCTCAAAGAAATGCTGTCCCACTATGTGGCCCACCAAATAGAGGTCATCGAAAGAAGGACGCGCTATATGCTCGCCAAAGACCTCGAAAAAGAGCATATCCTTAAAGGGCTGGTGATTGCGCTTGCCAATATAGACGAAGTCATCGAGATTATTAAGGCAAGCAAAGAGCGCGCCGAAGCCCAAAGAAACCTGATGCAACGCTTCGATCTCAGCGAAAAGCAAGCCAACGCCATTCTCGAAACCAAATTGTCCCGCCTGACGAGCCTCGAAGTAGAGAAATTAAACGAAGAACTTGCCGCTATCAGCGCTGAAATCGCAGATTTCAGAGATATCCTCGAAAAGCCCGAAAGAGTGCGTGAAATTATCAAAAACGAGCTAACACTTATCAAAAATGCTTACGGCGACGCACGCCGCAGCGAGCTTTCGTACGATATGTCCGAAATCAACATTGCCGACCTTATCGAGCAAAAGGATGTCGTCATTTCCATGACCTACCTCGGCTATGTCAAGAGGATTTCCGTAGACGAATACAAGATGCAAAACAGAGGCGGCATGGGCGTTACCGCGCACAAAACCAAAGAGGAAGACTTTGTGCAGCATATGTTCGTGTGCAACACACACGACGACCTCTTATTCTTTAGTAATAGAGGAAAAGTGTACAGCATAAAGGCGTTTGAAGTGCCCGAGGCCTCCAGAATAGGCAAAGGCAGGGCGGTTGTCAACATTTTGCCGCTGATGGAAGGCGAAAAAGTAACGGCATTCTTATCGGTCAAGAGCTACGAGACTGGCTATATGACGATGGCAACGCGTTGCGGTTTGATTAAGAAGTGCAATCTCAGCGAATTTGAAAACATTCGCTCTAACGGCAAAATCGCCATAACGCTTGCTGAAGACGACGAGCTGATAGTCGCAGCCCTCACCACAGGGGAAGACGAAATTCTTATAGCCTCGGAAGATGGCAAATGTATCCGCTTTAAAGAAGAGGATGTTCGCAAGACGGGCAGAGGCTCCCAAGGTGTCCGCAGTATCAAACTGGACGATGGCGACAAAGTAGTGGACATGGCAATTATCAAAGAAAACCGTGAAGTGATTACGGTCACCGAAAACGGATTTGGGAAAAGGAGCGACTTAGACGATTACAGACTGCAATGCCGTGCCGGAAAAGGCATCAAAGCGGGAAATTTCTCGGATAAAACGGGTAAATTGGTCAACCTCAAGCTTGTAGACGAAAATAGCGACATTATTATTATCGCGGATAACGGCGTTATGATACGCATTGCCGCAAGCATGATTAGCAAAATTGGGCGCAGTACCCAAGGCGTAAGACTAATGAGACTCAAAAATGACGGCAAAGTCGTCGCAATGGCGCTCACTCCGCACGAAGAGGATGCCGCGTATGACGAGATAGACGGCGAACCTGCAGACGATGAGACCCCAGTTTCCGAGGAAAATATCGTACAAGAACAGACCCCCACCGACAAATAATGCCAAAATGTTCCACATGAAACATTTTCCAAAAGCGCCGCAAAACGGCGCTTTTTTTGGCAAATTCGAAAGAAAACAAGCAAAACATGCATGTTTATATGAAATGAGACTAGATATAAATTGCGAATGAGGATAGAAATAAATAGAGGTCCCCGAACCACAATGTACAAAACATAAAGTATAGCGAGGAGTTAGGAGTTAAGGAAGGAAATACTATTTTGTATAGAGAAAATACAGTTGTCGGGAAACAAAAAAACACACAACGCGTACGCTTTTGTGTGTTTTGGTGGGAACAACAGGGCTCGAACCTGTGACATCTTGCTTGTAAGGCAAGCGCTCTCCCAGCTGAGCTATGCTCCCGATTGGTGACCCCAAGGAGGTTCGAACTCCTGTTACCGCCGTGAAAGGGCGGTGTCTTGACCACTTGACCATGGGGCCTAAGATGGTAGCGGCGGTGGGACTCGAACCTACGACCTGCCGGGTATGAACCGGCCGCTATAACCAACTAAGCTACGCCGCCTAAAAAAAATTGGTAGCGGGGATGGGATTTGAACCACATGACCTTCGGGTTATGAGCCCGACGAGCTACCAGCTGCTCCACCCCGCGACGATGCTTATATATAGTATACTGTATCAAAATATTTGTCAACTGTTTTTAGGCGGTTTTTTGTAACACGGTAAAAAAAGCGGATGGCAAGCCGTATTATTCTAGTATATCCTCAAAAATCGAAAAGAATACGCTTATAAGCGTATGGATTGGGAGTGAAGGCGTGTAAGACACGCTGTTTTCCCTAATAAATCCGCCATTTCAAATGCGCCGCCAGGAGTCACTTCGTGCGCGGTAAGCGCGATGCGGAAGCACCATAAGAACGCGCCCTTTTTTATATCTAACGCTTCGCATTCGGCAAGGATTGCGTCGTGTAACGCGTTCATTTCAAAACAAGATAGAGTTTCTATTACCTTAATGGACGCGTCGATAACGGTTTTTGCAATCTCGAGAGTTGTTTTATTTTTCTTGTGTATATAAAGCGCGGTGTCAAAATTTGGATTGTAGTCCTCGATAAAAATAACTTTTTCGGGGATGTCGCCCAGTGTGTCGATACGCGACTGTAAAAGCGCGCTAAACTTGTTGTAATCGTATTTTGCGGCAATGGCGGAGGTCTCATAGAACGGTTTTGCCAAAGTGCAGAAACGCTCGAAAGGCAATTCTTTAATGTACTGGGCGTTTAACCAGCGCATTTTCTCCTCATCGAAGATACTGCCCGACTTTCCGATTCCGTCTACCGAAAAGTTTTCGATAAGTTCACTCAGCGTCATCTTTTCGGTGTTGTTTTTGGGACTCCATCCAAGAAGCGCAATATAATTGACAATCGCTTCCGCAAGGTAGCCTTTCGCGATAAAATCTTCGAAATTGGCGTCTCCGTAGCGTTTGCTCAGTTTGCGTTGGGCGTCTTTCATAATGGGTGGCAGGTGCATATATTGCGGTGTCTCCCAACCGAAGCTCTTATAAATGAGGTTGTACTTTGGGGTTGAACTTAAGTATTCGGTGCCGCGGATGACATGGGTAATACGCATCAGGTGATCGTCTATGACATTGGCGAAGTTATAAGTGGGCATGCCGTCTGATTTTAACAAAATATTATCTTCAAGATCGGCGCAATCCACCGAAATCGTGCCGAAAACAAGGTCTTCGTAAGAAGAGGTGCCCTCACGCGGAATGTTTTGACGGACGACATAAGGCTCTCCTGCCGCAAGACGGCGCGCGACCTCCTCTTTAGACAATCCGAGGCAATGTTTGTCGTATTTGCGGTTGCCGTTCTCGTCGGTTAGGCTTTCTAGGCGTTCTTTGTCACAAAAACAATAATATGCGCCGCCTGTTTCGACCAACTTTCGGGCATATTCGGCATAAAGGGTTTTTCGTTCGCTTTGGATATAGGGGCCGCAGTCTCCGGGGCGGGCGGGACTCTCGTCTGCAACGATGCCCGCGCTCTCTAAGGTACGATAAACAAGCTCTATCGCGCCCGCGACAAAACGCTCTTGGTCGGTATCTTCTATTCGCAAAATAAAATCACCGCCATTCTTTTTGGCAAACAAATAGGCGTATAACGCCGTACGCAAGTTTCCGATGTGCATAAACCCCGTCGGACTGGGGGCAAACCTTGTTCTCACTTTCATAATTTATACTTATTTTTACCTTATTTTTAACGATAAATGTTTTTTTTCATTTTACGCAACTTTTAACTTTTATCCATATTTGTAATTTGGGCACTTCTATTTAGCTCCCGCTTGTCATTTTGGGTTTGTGGCATATTGTACTGCCAAACCCAAAATGCAAACGCTGTTCGGTAATTTCGTGGTCTTTCCTCACCTTATGACGCTTATGCTTATTGCTTGGACGCAAAAGCGTACAGATTTGCTTGAAGCAAATCTTACGGTTCGGTTGGCATAAAACCGCCTATTTTCCTCTATAATAGCGCTGCTATTGCCTTCGTCAAAACGGCGTTTTTCTACTCGAAAATCCATCCGAAATTCCTCGAAGGGGATAAATAGAGGTTCCCAATTTTATTTCAGCTTTTCCATCAACTCATAAATTCGTTGCAGATCGTCTTTGGTAAAGTAATCTATGTAGATGCGCCCTTTTGTTTCGTTGCCTACCACTTTAACTTTGGT
>JAQVTZ010000077.1 GCA_028699795.1 Clostridia bacterium
AGAAACAGAACGACAAAAGAAACGCCGTAGCCGCCGTTACCGTATAGCCCTTAAATCCCAAAAAATATACCATAGGATAGATAGCCACAAGATAGAGAAGTAACGGAATGAAGGAGGGGTTGTATCCTTTTGTTTTGAAAACCTTATAAATTTCGTTGGCTGCCGCGCCGCAAAATAATAGTATGAGCGCATCGAATACGAATTGTCCTATTTTGACATTTCCAACTTGTACCCATGTAAGAAAAATAAATCCCATGAGTCCGGTAAACAATCCGAGTCCGGTTAAAGTTCGTTTCATTTTGGTAAATCTCCAAAGTTGCGTTTGATTTTTTTGAAATCGTTACAGAGTTTATAGAGATCTTCCTTTTGGAAGTCCGGCCAAAGCTTTTCGGTGAAAAACAGCTCGGAGTAGACTGTTTGCAAAGGAAGAAAATTGGATAGTCTTTTATAGCCGCCAAACCTCCAAACCGCGTCGGGATCGGGCAAATTGGCCGTATACAAAAAACGCGACAACTCTTCGTAGGTGACGGGAGATGCGTCCGAGTTAAGCAGTTTTTGTTCGATTAGAATATTGATTGCTTGCGCAATCTCGTCCCTGCCACTGTATCCTACCGCGATAACAACCGTCATTCCTCTGTTGTTAAGCCCCGCAACATTTACTTTAGATATGATCGTGAGCAAGTCTGATGACAGCCGCGCAAGGTTACCGATAAACCTTACACGCAAGCCTCTGGTTTGTACCAACGGCAACAAGGTTTCTTCTAAAAACCCTGCAAGAATCGCGAATATCCCCAAAGTTTCGCGGGTGCCTCTTTTGAAATTCTCGGTAGAAAAAGCATAGAAAGTTACACATTCGAGTTTCATTTCGTAAGCGGCCTCTATGGCGCGCGCAACCGCTTTTGCGCCCTCTGCATGACCGCTGAGACGCTCTAAACCACGGCTTACAGCCCATCTGCCGTTGCCGTCTATAATAATTGCCAAGTGACGCATTATACGCTCATGATTTCCTTTTCTTTGTCTGTCACCAGATTATCGATTTCGGCAATGCTTGCATTGATGTTCTTTTCGACATCTTTTTCAAACTTGCTGAGTTCGTCTTCGGTAACAATGCTGTCTTTTTTGAACGACTTTAGGTCTTCAATCGCGCTTCTTCTGATATTGCGAATCGCAACCTTCGTGTTTTCGGCAAGCGTTTTGACCTCTTTTACCAATTGGCGTCTGCGCTCTTCGGTAAGTTCGGGAAAGACAAGACGAATCAGTTTGCCGTCGTTCATGGGTGTAATACCGATGTTGGAAGCAAGTATCGCTTTTTCTACATTCTTGATTGCGGAAGTATCCCACACAGAAATAGTGAGCAGTCTTGCCTCGGGGATGCTGATATTCGCCATTTGGTTAATTGGGGTCTGCGTGCCGTAATAATCTACTGTTATTTTATCCAAAATGTGTGCATTGGCTCTGCCTGCTTTCATGGCCGCAAGTTCAGTTTTCATCGCTGCAATGCTTTTTTCGCTTCTTGTTTTTAGTTCGTCGAATACCAATTCGACTTCCATGATTTCATATGCCATAATGAACCTCTCATAGATAAAAGATATGCCTATACTATAGCATATCCAATGCAAAATTACAAGATTATAAAGTTATTATATATATAGTTGATGGATGAGAGTTCGCGTTGAAATTTTGATTGGTCAAAAACATGTACTAGCACAGCATTTTGTTTTTTGTGATTTTGTTAAGAATATAATATAAAGATACTGCAAGAAACGAGTTTCCGGCCGATTTTACGAGGTTAAACGGGATGATTGAGGGCAGTAACAGAGGATAAACCGCTTCTCTTGCGACCCCCATAAACAATGGTGTAATTAAAATATTAAAAGGTATCATGATAGCGGTCCAAGCAAGAACTCCCGCGACCACGCTAACAATCGCCCCTTTTACACTACGGAACTTGCGGAATAATAAACCAAACACGATCACAAAAGTACCCGTTGCAACAAGATGCATGATAACACCCAAAGGCCCCGAGGATGAAAGCAAAAAACCTTGAAACACGCAAACGATGACGGTTACAATCAAACCGTATACTGGGCCATACATCATGGTCAGCATAATAATGGGCACATCCGCAAAATCATACTCTAAAAACGGTAAAAACAACGGAAACCGCGGTATCGCAAGCAAAATGACGATAGACAAAGCGGAAAACATCGCCGTTACGGCAATTTTTCTGGTAGGGATATTAGACATTCTAAACCTCCATTTTGCCCTTTTGAGAGCAAAAAAAATGCTTTAGAATCTCTAAGGCATGGAAGGAAGAATATTGAAATCATTCTTTCTTTTTTCATCCAGACTTTCACTGTCGGTATAGGATTTTCACCTATTCGGCGCCACCTCACGATAGCGTTAGCGGACTATAACCGCCGGTGGAGAATTACACTCCGCCTCAAAGAAACTGGTACTATTATATAACAACAAAATGAATTATGCAACAAGTTTTCAAGAAAAAGAGAGCAAGACGCCCTCTTTTGATGTTTTCATACTATCACTCAATACTTATTTTTGTTTAAGCACGCTTACAACGGGAAAATGATCCGAGATAAAGGTATCTTCGTTAATCATATCTCTTACTATAACATTGCTTAACACGGTAAAACACTCTTGCTGAATGAAAATATGGTCTATAGGTAGCTCATGATTGAACTTCCCGAAGCCATTACTCGAGGGGCCTTCACTGCGCTCGGCCTCCGGCAAAAGATATTTCGTGTTGGAAAGGCTTTTGCTTATCAATTCGTTATAAGGGGGGCTGTCCTCTATTGCATTAAAGTCTCCCATAACAATTACATTATCCAACCCTTTTTCGGCGATATATTGGTTGACAAGCTCGGCGCTTTTTACCCTTGGGATATCTCCGCTGTTGTCGAAATGGGTATTGAGGACATTTACAGTTTTGTTAGTGTAATGGTCATAAAGCGCAACATAAGTGCAGATTCTGCGATGTTTGGTATCCCAATCTTGAGAGGGTTTTTCGGGCGTATTGCTCAACCAAAAAGTATCATGATCTAATAACTCATATCTGGATTTGTTATAGAAAATTGGTGACGCTTCGGATATAATAAGTGCCGTAAAAATCCGATTGAATATCGTTGGTTTGGGATCTTCCTTGTTAAATATCTTGTCTGCTCTTTCGAGATTGAGACCCGACCTGTAAATACCGTAATAACCAAAGTCATCCCCCATATTATCAATGAAAAACTTGTATTGCGGATGAGTAACTTCTTGAAATCCGATGATGTCCGCTTCTTGTCTGTCAATTAGCGTTTGTACGCTTTCTTTTCTGTTGGTCCAATTGTGTCCTTCTTTGTCCAGTTTGTCGATACATTTGATATTAAATGACATGACCGTAAGTTCTTTCTCTTGTTCCGTTAAAGTAGTTGGCACGACAATTGCATCGATTCCCATACCCACAGAATGCTCTAACGGTATGCCATGTATCATGACCCCATATAGTACGCCGACAAGAATTGCTAATAAAATGATTGAAATAGTGACAGATTGTAATACTTTTTTCATAAATACTCCGCAAACAAATTTCACTTTTATTTTATCATAACTTTTGATTGATGTATATAGCAAAAAATGCAAGCTCTGCTTCTCGTAATAAAAAATCCCGTTAATACACGCTTATTTTATTATCTCATGATCATCTTATTTTTGTTTTAATATGGCAACAACGGGGAAATGGTCCGAAATAAAAGTATCTTTATTTATTCTGTCAGCGATAATTCGGTTGCTGATAACATTAAAGTTTTCTTGCTGTAAAAAGATATGATCAATGGGTAAATCTATCATTTTTCCATATCCGTTGTAGGTGGGACCGTTGCTTCTTTCAGCTTCAGGCATAAGAAATTTAGAGTTTGATAGGGTTTCGCTTATCAATTTTTGGTACGCCGAACTGCCTTCAACATCGTTCATATCTCCCATAACAATAACATTGTCCAGCCCTTTTTGCTCTATAATTCTATTGATAAGCTTCGAGCTGTTTTGTCTTGCCACATCGGAAGCGTTATCAAAATGTGTATTAAACACATGAAGTACTTTGTTTGTATAATGGTCTTTTAGTTTAACATAAGTTGCAACTCTATAGTGCGTGGCGCCCCAATCGGCAGAAGGTTTTGCGGGTGTATCGCTAAGCCAAAACATATCGCAATCTAACAACTCGTATCTGGACTTTTTATAAAAAATAGGTGAAGCCTCGTCTATAAGCGAAGCAAAAGTAAGATAAAATGAGTTTGGTTTGGGGTCTTTTTTTCTTAATATTTTTTCTGCGCTCGCTAGATTAAGTCCCGTTCTGTAAGTGCCAAAATAACCGTATTGATCTGCCATGTTTTCAATAAAAAACTTATATTGCGGATGTTTTACTTCTTGAAGCCCTATTATGTCTGCCTCTTGCCTATCAATGAGGTTTTGAACATTTTGCTTTCTGTTGGACCAAGTGTGCGCAACTTTGTCTGCTTTGGCAAAACACTTGATGTTAAAAGTCATCACTTTAATATTTTTATCTTGCGCTGTCAATAATGGCGGCACACGAATATCCTCTGCGCCTTTTACCACAGGGTTTTGTAAAGGTTTGTCTCTTATCATAGATAAGATTATGGAATAGATTAAATTTTTCATTTTTGTTCCTTATTAAAAATCGGATCCTCTAACACTTTAAAAGGAATTTAGGATAGAATTTCAGCAGAAATGCCGTTTTGCGATAGTGTTGCCTAATGTATCATTGTCCCGAACTCTTCGCCCGAAATGGCGCGTAAGATGCTGTTTTCTTGCGAGAGGCCAAATGCAATAATCGGAATACTATTATCCATGCAAAGGCTGACCGCGGTTGTATCCATTGCCGAAAGACCTTTTTTAATAAAATCAAGATGGTTGATTTGGTTGAACTTAACAGCGCCGGGATTTTTCTTGGGGTCGCAATCATAGATGCCGTCCACATTTTTGGCAAGCAAAATTACCTCTGCGCGAATCTCGGCAGCGCGGAGTGCCGCAGCGGTATCCGTTGTAAAATATGGATTGCCAGTGCCACAACCCATAATGACCACTCTGCCTTTTTCGAGATGTCTTATTGCCCTACGGATAATGTAAGGTTCTGCCACGCTGGTAATAGGAAGAGCTGTCTGTACGCGTGTTTGAACACCGTTACGCTCTAACGCGTCCTGCAAGGCAAGCGCATTGATGACGGTTGCAAGCATGCCCATATGGTCAGCGGTTGTACGGTCCATATGTGTACCTTGTCTTCCGCGCCAAAAGTTGCCGCCGCCGATAACAATCCCTATTTGGACACCCATCTTATTGGCTTCTCCCAGTTGACGAACGATATTTTCGAGCATTGACTGGTCTATCCCGAAACCGGATTCGCCCGACAATGCTTCTCCCGACAATTTAATTAGTACGCGTTTATACTTGAGACTCATCTAATTACCCTCCGATAGAAAAAACGAGGCTGTCAAACTTCTTAATTTTTGACAACCTCCTTTAGTAACTTTATCCTTTTATGAATACTTTCATTACGAACCTTGTATTTTATAGCTTCATTTTGGCTACTTGCGCGTTGATTTCTTCTGCAAAATTATCTACTTTCTTTTCGAGACCTTCGCCCATTTCGTAGCGAACAAACCTTCTGATAGAAATTTTTTCGCCGATGCTTGCGGTAATTTCGTTTAAGAGCGTCGTAATGGTTTTTTCGGGATCTTTTACGAAATCCTGTTCTAAAAGGCAGATTTCTTTGTAATACTTCTTTATTCTGCCTTCCACCATTTTTTCGATAATGGCCGCGGGCTTCGGTTTGGGTTCGTTGAGCGCTTGCGCGCGGCAAATCTCTTTTTCTTTTTCGATAACATCTGCGGGAATTTCCTCTTTTGAAATATAAAGAGGTTTGGCAGCGGCTATCTGCAAAGCGATATCGTGCACAAAGTTTTTAAAGGTGTCGCCTCTTGCCACAAAATCTGTTTCGCAGTTAACTTCCAACAAAACACCTATTTTGCCGCCCATATGAATATAAGAATCTACAATACCTTGTGATGCGACTCTGCTCGCTTTTTTGGCGACGGATGCCATCCCTTTTTCGCGAAGATATTCTACTGCTTTTTCCATATCGCCGTCTGTCGCTTCCAAAGCTCTTTTGCAGTCCATCATACCAACGCCCGTGCGTCCTCTTAGTTCTTGTACATCTTTAGAAGTAAATGCCATAATCTATTCTCCAATAATTTATTTCTTTTATAATAATATAACTTTTTACCAATATCTGTCAACTATTAACAAGGTATTTCCGACCGATTGAAACTCTTGAAATGTATTAAGCGGTATTTGCTTCGCTTGATGATAATATTTATATCTATAACTCCACACTCCACTCTTTACACTCCAAACTAAACTATCTATATTTGTAATTTGTACATGGGCACCTCTATTTAGCCCCCGCTTGTCATTTTGGGGTTTGTGGCATATTGACTGCCAAACCCAAAATGCAAACGCTGTTCGATAATTTCGGCGCCCTTTCGGCATAAAACCGCCTATTTTCCTCGACAATAGCGCTGCTATTGCCTTCGTCAAAACGGCGTTTTTCTACTCGAAAGTTCATCCGAGATTCCTCGAAGGTGCTAAATAGAGGTTCCCACATTGTAATTTGTAATTTATTTTAGTCTACTTCAATCACATCTTCTCCCAACAAGAAGTCCGGCATATCGTCGTCCTCTTGTGTCTCTTCGCAATCGATATCGGCCGCCGCCGCTTCCGCCCTATCGTTATCTTGGTTTGTATCTTCTGTATCGATTACGCGGTTACGGTACAACTCGTCGCTCTTTTGGAAGTATTTATCGAAGTTATTCTTAATTTTATAGAGGAGTTCTTCGTAATCGGGAAGCTCCGACAGCGAAGTAAGCCCGAATTTTTTTAAAAACTCTTCCGAGGTCGCATACAAAATGGGGTGTCCCAGTGTTTCTTTGCGCCCTATCGCCTCTATAAGATTGAATTTTAATAGCATTTGGATAACATAGTCGGAATTGGTACCTCTAAGCTCCTCGATTTCTTGCTTGGTAATCGGACTTTTATAAGCAATAATGGCAAGCACTTGGAGAAGTGTTTTAGACAGTTCCCTCTCTTTGGTTTTCATCAACATATCCGATATGATACCGCCGTAATCGGGATTGGTCTGAAACTGATAGCTGTCATTAAACTCTATCAGTATGATACCCCTTCCGCCACTATATGATTCTTTTAGTTCTCTCATTGCTTTTTCGATTTCAAGTTTGGTATAAGAATGCTTCAATCCTTCGTACATTTCGGAAGAAGACATTCCTTTTCCGCTTGCAAACAGCAATGCTTCAATGATATCCGTTAGCATCTACCAGCAAATCCTCCTCTGCCTTTGTGTCAAAATTGTCTGTAAGCGGAGTATATCTGATTGTGATATCGCCGCAAAAACCGTTTTGTTCGGCGGCGGCTACTTGCTGTTTGAGTATTTCTAGCAATGCAAGAAAGGTATTGATAATCTCCAGCTTGGTGTAATCTTTTTCGAACAGTGAAAAGAAATTAACTACTTTGAACGCTCTTATCGCTTCTATCAATTCTATAATGCGCTCGGCAACTGTGAATCTTTCTTTGGCAATTTTTTTGGGTTCTTCTTGTTTTTCTTCAAACTCCGCTTTTTCCAATAATGACGAAAACGCCGTAATGAGTTTATCGATATCGAAATTTTTAATGATAATGCGATATTCGTCTTCTGCAAACACGGGTTCCCGGTAAAAGCGGTTAAGGATTTCACGGTTCCTAAGTTTATCGGTTTGCTCCATATACAGTTTATATTCTTCCATCTTTAAGAAGAAACGCTCTTGATCGGAAAGTTCATTTTCGTCTACCTCTACTGGTTTGGGCAGAAGAGAATTAGATTTTAGTTCTAACAAAGTAGACGCAAGCAGTATAAAACTGCTGATATTGTCATAATCCTTCACTTCCAACTCGGATACATACTTAATATATTGGTCGGTTATGTCGGACACAAAAATATCTCTTATGTCGACCTTACCTTTGCGGCACATCTCCAACAAGACTTCGATTGGCACGGGGTCATCGAAGACATCGCAATTCACATCAAAAGATTCTTCGTTCCCAAAGCTCATATGCGCTCCTATACCACCATTAACCTTGCAATAATCGTTTTTTCTATTAAACTATAAATGACCTTAAAGAATTGTCCAAAAATATTTAGATACGGCATATTTATCATTTCCCCTATTTGCCCTACAATTATCAGGCCCAACAGCAAGAAAAACCCGTAACGGCGCATAAAAGTCTGATATGAATTGCCGTAAGGCAAAAAGGTGTTGACAAAGTTGTAACCGTCCAAAGGGTAAATCGGCAGCATATTGAACATGGCAAGCATGAAATTGATCAAGATAAAATAAATCAATAAATATCGCCCCAAGAATTGGAAAACATGTTGTGTGCCGCTACTAACGGGGGCAAACAACACGGGAGCAAGAAGATACAACAAAAGAAGTGAGATGCCTGCCATAATAAGATTGGTTACGACACCTGCAAGCGACACGGTAATCATGCCTACTTTTCGGTTTTTGAAATTGGCGGGATTGATAGGCACTGGTTTTGCCCAACCAAATCCGACCAACAGCATCATCAGTACGCCCCAAAGGTCGAAGTGTACCGCGGGATTGAGGGTAAGCCTGCCCGCGCTTTTGGCGGTAAGATCGCCGTTCAGCTTTGCCACATAACCATGACTGACTTCGTGCATCACAATCGAAAACACAATTGCGACAATGCTGGCCAATGCCACA
>JAQVTZ010000078.1 GCA_028699795.1 Clostridia bacterium
GTTATCTTGGTGGATAAAGAAATCAAATGGTTGTTCAAAAAAACTATCAATAAAAAATCCGGAGAAGTTGGCCTGCAGGAGGGAACCCCCGCCGATCCGAAATGCGGCTAGAGAGGTAGATTATGTGGAAACGGATTTTTAGCATGGTATTGATTGCGGTTGCTTTTATTGCAATCCTCGCATATAGTTCTTTTCGTTACGAACAGAACGCTTCCGCGATAGAATTTAGCTATTTTTATATCGATGACGAAGCGGACTGGGAGACTTTTCTTGCAAGAGCTGCAAATACAAAGCAAGCGAGTTCCTATTTTAGTGATACAATTGTAGAACTGCGCACCGATCTTTATTTTTACCGCAGAAATGCCGACCCCGCGATCACAACAAAAAATACTGTCATACAGGATTTTAAAGGGATATTCGAGGGCAACGGTCATGCTTTCGTTGGGCTAAATTATGTTTCAAATCAAAACACAGCGCTTTTTAACCTTGTCGATACCGAAGGGATTGTCCGCAATCTTAATATTGTCGACCTTTCTATGGATATCGGGAGCGGCAGCCGTGTTGGCGGAGTAGCCGTGGATAATCGCGGCTTAATATCTAATGTCAAAGTAAGCGGCGTCATAGAAGCAAGTACCGCGGGAGGGATTGTCTTTGGCAATATTGGCACGGTAAGCGACTGTTTTACGGCTATCGATTACACGGGTGACGGAATTTCTGAGTTTGGCGCGGTTGTTTACCAAAACGGCGCGACCGTAACCAACAACTATTCGCTTAATACAGAGCCGCAAATCTATAATAATATCACTGGAACCGTACAAATACCCGCCGATACTCTTGTAAGCGATGGATTTATAGACGATTTTTACGAACTGTTATACATAGAGCAAACGCCCGCTTTGGCGGTATCTCTTGCTCACGATATCAATTTATATAACCAAAATTTAAGCTGGGCAAATACTTATGTCAACGCAAACCATTTAGGAAAATACTATTTTTATAACAATGTTTGCTATGATGCCAACCCGCCTTTGGGATTTACCGTCCATGATACGCCTGTCTCATTGCCAAATCTTGCTTCGCTTGTGATAAGCGGAAGCGGTTTAGAGGGCGACCCTTATGTTTTGTTTGCGTCGGGTGATGGTACGCAAAATCACCCTTACCGAATCACAAACGCAACCGATTGGCAAAGACTTGCTTATTTGTATGCCCATCAAGAAGATTGGGGTAGTTTCGGTTATACACAGGGCGAGTCGCTTTACTTTAAGCAAACCGAAGATATCACTTTGCTTACGGGCACCGCGGAGTATTACGAAATTTCTGTTAATGAATTTTCGGGGGTATATGATGGCAGCGGGTTTTCGGTATCCGGCGTAATCGACGGTCTTTTCGAATCCATCACACCAAACGCAATAATCCAAAATCTTCATGTGCATGGCGAGGTTCGCACCGATGCAAAAGCGTCGGTAGTACAAGACCATTACGGCCTTTTAACCAATGTTTCGGTAAGAGCAAGGATTGCAATAGATACGCCCGATCCTACGGGCGGCGGGCTCGTATACAATCATTATGGCAATATTACGCTTTGCGAAGCGATTGTTGCGGCAAGTGTGGCAGGAGATTTCGGCGCGCTTGCTTATAGCGTCTATGATGGGGAAGAAATCAATATTGTTTCTTGCCGAAGCAAGTCCCAAAATCTTCCTTTTGTGTATATATCTTCTTCAGGGCAAATCGCAAGGTGTTATAACGAAGGAGAGCTATGGATAGGCGACAACCCAGCAATACTTCCCTCAGCATCTTTTGCGTATTACGGCGATGAAATGCGCTTTAGCGAAGGGGATGACGCCGAAGCCCCTTATCAATTGCTTGTCACACAATATGATCGTGACGGCTGGGCGTGGGCAAACGAAGACCCCATGTATACATATTGGTCCGTTTTGTCGGGGGATACGGAGGACAACTTCGTGTTGCGGTTGCCGTATGACATCGGTACCTACAAAACAAGAGGCAAGTTAGAGTTAGCAAGCGAATATCATAAACATATTAAGTATCCATATCAGCCCGAAGGGTACAGTCCCGATATCGTATCTTGGTTTTCAACTCCGCCGCCGAGCAATCGTTTCAGTTACGAATGGACTTTTACAGACCAATACTATGAAAGTTATGAAGAACACACAGACGCATTTACTTTTGCCCAAGATTGCGGCGCTTATGATTTTATATTTTATTTGGCACCGTCCGAAACCGAAACATGGGCAACCATTACTTCAACTTTTGAAATCGAGCCAATAGATATAGATTACCATGCTTGCGACTTACGAATTAAAAACGATACCGACCACACGCTTACTTTATTACCGGGGAACAATGAAGTATATCCTTTCGTTAACCGAACTTTGATTGTAGAAGGCGTGACCTATATCTTTGATGATTATTTGGTAGAGCAAGGTGTGACGATAGACGGAATATTTTATAAATACGAAGGGGAACCGTCGTCTTTTCTATATAGTAGCAATGCAGTAGACCTAACAGTTCTCAAGCCGTTTTTTGCACCGGAAAATGCCGAATGTATACCGGAAATAATTGATTATGTAGATACCAAAGGCAACACCCCCGATATACTTCCCGGTGATGCGCGCAATGCGGGAACCTACAAAATTAAGATAACAATTGTTTGTGCAAACTATATAACAGACACAATTACCGATGTTTTTCTTAAGATTGATCCCAAAGAGGTAAGAGTTTCGCCTTATCTTTTGCCCTATCCCGATACTGTAGACAATACATTGCCTTACAATCACAGTATCGATGACCATATTGCTTACCTTATACACGACGAAGACATTTACGATCCTCTTGAGCTTGAAGATTTAGCGGTTATGGGTTATGAAACCAATTACCAAATTGAAGGAGAGGAAGAGTCTTTCAATGTCGGTTTTTACGAGATTACTTCCTTTAATGATGGAGGAAAAAATAATAATTATGTTGCAATTGGTCAGACAATTTCGTTTGAGGTTGTCAAAGTAAGCATTGCCGATTTACCGTACTTCGACCAAATACAGTTTGATGGTGTCTCTTTAACTTATGATGGACAATATCATACTATTGCCGTAAGCGGTTTGCCCGATGGTTTTGCGGTACGATATACGCGCGCAGGCGCATCGCAAAGTGTTGAGCCATATCAAATTATCGATGCGGGAATATACGAAATCAGCGCCGAAATTTACATAGATTCTGATCCCAATTATATCAATTATCTACCTGCGCCACTCAAAATTGCCACATTGACAATTGCGCCCAAGAGTATCAGCGTCACCATTCAAAGTTATACGATTGATTACGGACAAGAACCGCCCTTATATGATACAGAGGATTATTCCGACCAAATCGTGACTCGCGCAGATAACGGTATCGATGAATTCGCAACTCCCATATTCTCTTGCACCTATATGTCGGGAAGCAATGCGGGAACTTATCCAATCGGTTTTTCTACGGGCATTCTTAACCCGAATTACAGTATTTCGGTTGTTTCGGGCACGCTTACCGTCAATAAGATTTCGCGGGGAACACTTGCGCTCGCAAATACGGTTATACCCTATAACGGCGCGGTATTTACACCGCTATTTCCGTATTCCATTCAAGCGGAAATCGATATGCTTCCGCAAGGCAATATTTCGTATTACCGCGAACAAGAAGGAGATCCCGTGCTTTTGGACGGCGCGCCCAAAGATGCAGGACGCTATCTCTTGTCCGTCAATTTTGGAGAAACAGACAACTACATACAAGAAACGCTGGAGGCAACTTTAGAAATTACTATCGCCTCTTTAAATGTACGGTTCCTTTTAAACGGACAAGAGGGCAGGCTGGATTCCAAGTTGGAAGAATCGACTTATGTAAATGACGATATGGTATACAACAGTTTAAAACAGGCCATTCGACTTGGCGGAATCCCGTTAGACGAAGCCTTCTGTTTCGAATATCATTATACATTAGACGGTACTGATTATCTGTTCGACAGCGAGGACAAGCTTGAAATTGCTAATGCGGGATTTTATGAAAACATTCATGTTACCGTAAGCGGTAATCCCAATTATCATCCTTTGACGCTTTACGCGGGAAGTTTTCATTATCTCCGCAAAATATTGCGCGCCGACTATACTCCCGAGACAGTATATAACACGCGGGAAATCACAATACCCAATCTTGCAATACGAAATTTCGATGCGGCAATCTATGAAACGGATTGGACTTCCATTCAATTATCCTATAGAAGCTATAAAGACGACAATCCAATTTCCATAATAAAAGATGCGGGCGTATACGAATTTACCGTAAGCGTAGGGAACGCAAATTATATTGTATTAAACGATATTGATAACAATGAATATTTCCCGTTTGTTGTCAAAAAATATGAAACGATTATCGATTTTGCCGATAAAATAAAAGAAGTTGTTTACGGCAAGATTTCCGATACTTTCGTGATGGAAACCACTTATGATGTAGGCGGATATCAAGAAACCGCAACGCTTACTTACAATGTCGCATTCGCTTCGGGGGTCGGCGTGTATGATGTGCTTCGCATTGACGATACAAACAATATTAGATTTACGCTGTTAAATGGAAATGAAAAATATATCGTGCATCCCAAGACCGTTCGTTTCGATTGGGAGCTATCGCCATCATATTATTATAAAGGCACAGAAAGAACAGATATTCGTTCCTATACTGTGGATTACAGAGATGTCGAGGGTCGGGAAGGCAATGACAATGTAGGCGTAACGCTCGACTTTAGCCAACCTGTCATAAAAGATGTAGGCGAATACCGTGTTTCGGCATACTTATTGAACCCAAATTATGAACTTGCGGAAGAGAATCTTGAATTTATTTTTCAAATTATCAAAGCGCCTATTACCGTGAGAGCAAAGAATATAGTGATTGATTATTTGTCGCCGATACCTGTTTATACTGCCACCGTGAGCGGACTTTTGGGTGAGGATACTTTGCAAGATATTGCGCTCACCTTCGATTGCTCTTACAGCGAAGGCGACAATGTCGGCGATTATGACATCATGGTTACCTCTTTTGCCGCAGAGAATTATGTTTGCGATATTTCCAATGCGCATGGCGTGTTGACGGTGATGCCGATAGAACAAACAGGTCTGTCTTTCCCCGATTTAGAAGTGGTTTATAACGGAGAACCTTTTTATTATCTTCCTACGGGAGTCTTAGCCGACTCCGAAATCTATGTCGATCGTCATCCTAAGGATGCAGGCGCTTATACGCTGACCGCAACCATAACCCTTGCCAATTATCTGGATAGCGTGTTAACCGCAACACTCACGGTTTTGCCAGCAACTCCCACAGTTTCTTTGACACCTTTATCGATACCTTATATTCAAGATGGGCAGGTGCTTTCGTCCGACATTATAACAGGCTCGGCAAGTTTCCAAGAAGACGAGTTGGATGGACACTTCGAATTCGGCGTTCAAAACCAAACGCTTCTATTAGGAGAGCACGCATACCCGATTTTGTTTATCCCCGACAGCGAGAATTTTGTTCAAGTTGCATTGGATTACTATATCACTTCCGCAATCGAGGATGCCGCAACCAAACTAGATATTATATTAGGTTCGGGTACTTTGGTAGATGGAACCATCAACTCTACCGGCGGCACTGTAAGAATGGGCTTTAATATCGATAACAATATTGATGATGATGTTGTACTCTATGTCAATGACAGTCCTTTACAGGGTGGATTTTTAGAATTAAGCGGTACCACAGATTTAAAAATCGAGGTAGTCAAAAACGGTATTCTGCTTGCCAGTTACCAGTTTAATATCGTCTATCATGAAGATGAAGAAGAACCGAATGATAATGAAGAGAATAACGACGGAAACGACGGTAACAACAGTGGCGCCGCAGAGCCGATACCGATATCGAAACCTATCAATTGGCCCCTTATCGGCGGGATAGCAGGCGGAGCCGCAGGCGGTATCATTCTTTTGATTGTAATCATTAAGGTAATTCAAAGGGTGAAAGAGAAGAGAGAATAGTCAAATTACAAAGTACAAATAGAGGTGCCCAATATGGTAACTTTATGTTTGGAGTATAAAGATGAAAAAGAAATATAGGTTATTCCTTTTTATTATAATGCTTGTGATAATCGCGGTGTTTGCTGTTTCTTGCAGGAGACAACCTATTAACGGAGGAAATCCGATTGTTTCGCCTATTTTAGATTCTGTTAGCGTAACCCGTAAAAACAGTACCTATAAAGATACCGAAAACACGCTTTGTCTTATGTTGGACGGCGCCGTTTGCGAGCCCGTCATCATTACGCTTCAGTTTACCAATCAATCCAATCTCGATATTTATTCCGTACAAATCAATTCCATAGATTACGACAAAGCTTCTTTTTTAAGTGGTCATACACCCAACAAAGTGCAAATCGAAGTAAATCCGCTCTTTAAAAGCGCGGGCAATTATAGTTTTGAGATCACCGAAATCAATTACAGTACGGGCACAAATATCAAAACGATACAAGACCTCGAACCTGTTTCGGTTCCTGTTCGGGTTGCCCCAAATTTTCAAGTTACATTGGATATGACACAGGCGGAATGTGCACCGGAGGAGCAAATTGAAACGGTAAACGAAGTAGATTTTATGAGCAACCTTGTTTTTTTAAGCGGTAATTATGCCATGAATACGGTCGCGCCCGAGGGGTACGGTTTCGTAGGATGGTTTACCGACCCCGAACCCGATATCTCTAAGGATAAGAAATATAGTAGTATGGATTCTTATGAGTTTTATACCGAAAAAACCTTTTATGCTATATATGAGTGTTTGTATACTTATGTGGCAGATGCCGCAACGGGGACTACGACGATCACGGGACTTACCGATACTGGCAAAGAAGAAACGGAGCTGTATCTTCCAGATTCACTTGGCGGATATTCTGTTAAATATATAGGACAAAGAGCGTTCGAGGGGTCAATCTTTACCTATATAGAATGCAATCCCTCTCTCATTGTTATAAAAAACCGCGCTTTCAAGGACTGCGGCGCGCTAAGAGGAATATTCTTAAACGACGGACTGGTGGAGATCGAGAGTCTTGCGTTTTCTGGTTGTACCAGAATCGACAGAATGCCGAGGTTCCCGTCTTCGCTTACGACATTGGGTATCAAAGCATTCGAGTATTGCGGATGGACTACCTACAAAATGGATGAAACAAATAGAGATTTTGAGGATACCTTGTTCTTACCCAATACCTTGCTGAATATCGGAGATAGTTGCTTCCAATACAGTACTTTTAAAAAAGTATATTTCGAAGATTACGGAGAAGCCGCTCCAACCGAAGTAGCTTTCGGTATGGCGTTATTTTATCGTTCTTACGCGATAGAAACGGTATGGACAAGCGCAATTTATACGGGCGACCATAATAATCCATTTAATAAAGGCGCAAATGGCATAAGAAGAATCCCGTCGCAGTGTTTCCAATATTGTAACGCACTTGATGAGGTGGCGCTTAGCGAAGGTTTGCAAGAGATCGGCACCGAAGCGTTCATGTGCGTTGCGGGCAATATGAAAAACTTTACTTCGGTTACACTGCCCGACTCCCTTGTTTCTATCGCATCCTATGCCTTTGCCAATGTGCCAATTGCCTCGCTCAATTTCAGGTCTCAAGAGGGAAGCAGTTTAATTACAATCGGAGATTACGCATTTCAAGTATCCAATCTATCGGGCAGGCTGGACCTTTACACGCCAAATCTAATGAATTATGGCAAATCTCCATTTTGGGGAAGTATTGATATCACTTCGATATTTTTGCATACCGATTATGCGCCTTACTTCAAAGCAAGTAATACCAATACCGTACAGAATTTAAATCCCGCAATAAAATATTATGTACCCAAAGCAAAACTAGGTCAATACGAAAATGAATGGCAAGTGGTTTTCGATATCTACGGACTAGGCACGACTTATACTCCTTTAATTCACGCGATGGAAGACATCACGGACGACGGTAAATACTCTTATAAGATAGAAACTTACGATGGGGATACTTTCATTACTCTTACCAATATTTTTAGTGTCGCGGGAGATTCGGTTATAATAGAAGATACTTTAACAATTAACGGGTATCCCAACCCCTTACCTATTAAAAAGATAGGCAGTATGGTCGCTGGTAAAGATGTGGTGAGCGTGAAATTCGATAATCCCAATAATATTATAGAAATCAAAGCAGACGCATTCAACGGTTGTAATTCGCTGGCAGAATTTTGTTCAAACGCAAGCGGGCAAACGGGCAGTAAGTTTGAAGATTTTGGAAGTCTTGTGACAATAGGGGATAACGCATTCTACGGTACCGCATTAACAAGGTTTGTTGCGCACGCTAGCTTGAAAAAAATAGGGAACGCCGCTTTCTGCAACTCCAATCTCAATTTTGTCATGATTTCGGGCAGTTATACAGGCGAAAACAGTATGTTTATCGATGTAAACGCTTTCGAATACTGCGACAGCCTCGATACGGTCGTTTTGGGAGACAGGGTAAAGACGATAGGGTCGAATGCATTTGCCTATTGCGGCGCGCTGGGCACATTCGTCATGGAACATACGGAGTTCCCTTCCTTTGCACGCGGAAGTCTCAGCTCGATAGGTATACTGGGCAACAACAATACGGTGACTACCATCTATGCCACAGCGCAATTGATTGCCTACAAAAACACGATACAAAACGGCGGCAATGATATCACCT
>JAQVTZ010000079.1 GCA_028699795.1 Clostridia bacterium
CACATGGTGGTCACGCCCAGCGGGTTGGATTATATCAGACTGACACCCGAGGATATGGTTGTGGTAGATATCGATACGCTAGAGTACGACAGTCCTATTAAACCTACTTCGGAAAAAAAGATACACGCGGCAATTTATCGCGAGCGCAAGGATATCAATGCCGTAATCCATAGTCATCCGTTGCATTGCAGTTCGGTGGCGGCGGCACGCAGAGAGATACCCGTAATGAGTCCCGAGATGCAACAGCTTGTAGGCGGGTCTGCCCGTACGGGTAAATACGGATTGCCGGGCACAAAAAAACTGACGGCAGGCACGGTGGAAGCACTTCAAGGGCGCAACGCGTGTTTGCAAGCCAATCACGGGGTTATCGCTTGCGCAGATTCTATTGAAAAAGCGTTCGAAGTGTGCAGAGTGATGGAAGAGTCCGCCAAACTGTTTATCGAAAGAGAAACAAAAAACATACTCGGCAAAAAAGATATTGCCGATGGAGACATTATCGAAGCTTTTTATACGATAAGCTCAAAATAAGCAGTTCCTTTCCTATCGATTTATACATTACGGAGAAAAAATGGCACAAAAAGCCTTTCTACATAAACTGTTGGGCACCACGCCCAACGACGGAGATATCCAACCCAAAGAAATCATAAGTTACAGTATTGCGGGCTTCGGCCAAAACTTGATTTGTACGGTGATTGGCTCTTATTTAACAATTTTCATGACGGATGCCATTGGCTTTCCCGCACTAAGCGTGGCGTTTTTGATGCTGTTTGCAAGACTGTTTGATGCGCTCAACGACCCGATTATGGGAAGTATTGTAGACAGAACGCGTTCTCCTTGGGGGAAGTGCCGTCCTTATCTTAAATGGATGCCCATTCCTATCGCGATTATGACGATAGCGTGCTTTTTGCCTGTCTATAACTCCTCGAAATTGAGCTTTGGTTTGATTTCGGCGGTCTACATATTATGGGGTATTATTTACACGGTGGCGGATGTGCCTTACTGGGGGCTGTCGTCCGCGCTGACTTCGGATACCTATAAAAGAGGAAATTTGCTTACGGTGGCAAGATTGGCGTGTACTCTCGGAGGCGGTTTGGTGACCATTATTATCCCCCAAATCACCGCATTTGTGACAAGCGTCAACACTGCGGAAACCGTACAGCGGCCGCTTGCGTTCACCTATTTCTTTGCCGCCGTTGCATTTACGGTTATCGCAATCCCCATGTTCTATTTGGGATTCCGCAATACCAAAGAAAGAATGACGGACAACTGCTCCGAAGTGCCGTCGCTCAAGCACAACCTAAAACTCTTATTCAAAAACACGCCTCTTTTATTGATTGTGCTTTCAGGCGTATTGGGCTCGGCAAAAATGGCGTACGCGTACACGGGTGGATTGTATTTTGCAAAATATGTGCTTGCGGATGTCACTTTTATGGGTATGACGGGGGAGGGATTATATACGATTATCACGCTTGCCGTAGTGCCGGGAGGACTTGCCGCATCGCTCGCGGTGCCTTGGTTTACCAGACACTTCGGCAAGAAAGCGACCTTGATATGGTCTAACCTAATGGGCTCTGCGGTCATGTTCATTATGTTCTTCGTGGGGTATAGGTCTTCAACGGGCCTGATTGTCGCGCTTGTCGGTATGGTGCTGGTGGGGATTCCGCAAGGTTTTACCAACATCATAAATTACGCGATGATAGCCGACTCCGTCGAATATCTGGAATGGAAGACGGGAGAGCGCGCAGAAGGCATTTGTTTTGCCATGCAAACGCTGATTAACAAAATCGGTATGGCGGCGGGAGCGTTTATTGGTGTGCTTGCTTATTATATGGCGGGCGTGACCCCCAATAACCCCGGCATGCTGGACGAGAAAGGGAAGGATATTTTATGGGCGATGCTGGTGCTTTTGGGCGCTCTGAGTATGTTGTTTACGGCGGTGCCGATGTTCTTCTATACCTTTACCGAGAAACGACAAAAAGAAGTGGTGGCGATTCTTGCCGCGCGCAAGGCGGCTCAAAGCAATAATGAGCAGTAAGTAAGAAGTGAATAGGGATAAAATATTGACAAATAGATGCGGTTATGCTATATTTCCATTGGCGGAAGCCGCACAGAGTCACGCCGAGGAGGACGAGAGACTATGACCAAAACATCGATACCGTCATATAAAGAAAGCGACAGAGATTATTTGAGCGCGACGAACGCCTGGAAGCCCGTCTTTTACAAAGCGGCAGTGGAGGGCAAAAATTCTGTTGTGGCGTTCCCCGACGACGGCGCCAAACGCTTTTATGTAGAGTGCCTTAAGGGTGCTTTTTCCAATTTACCCATCCAACTTGTCGCTTATTCCGTCATCAATAACAGAGCGTATTTTGTGATAGGTTCTTGGGATCAGGCTCCCGTCAGTTTTTTACGTTATTTAGAAGCGGCGAACCAAAGATACAGCGTCTATTATTGCGCAAACTATATCAATTCCGGTACTGCTTTTAAAGACAAAATTCGTTACAAAAAAATCAAAGACGAATCCCAAATCGTTAACGCAATCGCGATTGTGCACGGTCAACCAGCCGCAACAAGGCTTTGCCGCGGGTACAACGATTACGAGTTTACGTCTTATAACGAAATCGCAGGTAAAGGATTGTCTACGCTTTTGCCGCTGTATCAACTGTTCGGTCAAGAACAAGTTGCTGCGGATTATATGAGGGCCCACAATTATCCTCCGTTACGCATCCCGCCCGATTTTTTGCCGCTTCCCAAGCAAGATAATTTCGATATCGAGTTCGAAAACTGTCTGATAAATTTCAAGTGTTACGACAAAAACAACATCCCCAAGTCCGTCCTGCCCAAAATAGTGATAGACTTAAATGATAAATGCAATTATTATTTCGATTTTATTGTGGAGAGTCTTTTAACGCGCAAACAAGAAAAGTATGAGCTTCTGGTTACGGTTTTGGCCGAAATGAGCGTGCGCCTGCGCTATACCTATGACGAAGCGCTCTCGCGGCTAGGCGTCGCAAGCAACGACAACATGCTCATTATGGATATTGTTATTTATATCAATAATGAACTTTCTTACAGTTATGACTATATAATGGGGATGCTCGGTCTTGCCTATCCCAACCTTCCTTTTTACCGTGATTTGCTTAATTATATGTGCACACTTAAAGGCTTAGATAAAATTCAAGCAATGAAAAAGCTGGGTATTACAGATCAAGGCATGTTGGGCGCGGGATTACAATAATATTTGCAAGAAACCAGTTTGCCACAGGCGAAGTAAATAGAGATTCTATATAGAGCTGTCTCGTTAATAGCGAAGGCGGCTCTTTTTTTGTTTGGACTTTGTGAGAAAGGAACGAACCCAAGTTTTCCGCATATAAAAATAATAGTAAATAAAACATTTTTTCTTATTGTACAGATTTAGTTTATATGCTATACTTCTACTGTATATATATTTATAATATAAATATTAAAAAGAACCGTATAGGGTGGACCTAATCCCGGAGGCTTAAATACATGAAAAGAATTACGCTATTGATTTTGATTGTCGCAATCTTGCTGACCGCAGTATTTCTTTCTGGTTGCAATAACGAAAAATCGATTATTCATTCCATAGAACTATACACACAGCCTACAACAGTATATTTGCAAGGCCAAGACCTCAATCTCAACGGCGCCCAGTTGCTTATTAAATATGACGACAATTCCGAGCATTTGGTGACGATTACCGAAGATATGATAAGCGGATACGACAAAAACCTTTTAGGCGAGCAATTCGTGGTAATCCGATACGAAAGCGAAATAATATCGCTTCCAATAAGAATCGTTTCACCCGAACTTGTGGGAATAGATATTCATACATTGCCTTCCAAAGTAAATTACATACAAGGTCAGCTTTTTAACATAGACGGTTGCAAAATCAATGTCGACTACGCTGGCGGCGCGACCCAAGTGGTTGATGTGACAGAAGAAATGTGTAATCTAAGCGTAATAGATATGGATGTTGTGGGCACGCAAGTCGTTACGGTAAGTTATTCCGTCGATGGCGTCCAACGCACGGCGACCTTTAATATATTTATCGTGCCCAAGGTTTTGCAGAGTATGGAAATCACGGCATCGCCCACCAAAGAAATCTATTATGTGGGCGAAACACTCGATCTCAGCGGCGGCGAAATCTTTTTGTCCTATAACAGCGGATACCCCGAAAGAGTAGACATGGCCGAGTTCTATAATGACGGTCAAGGCAATTTGGATATCCAATGGAACAATACAGTAATTGCCAACCGTTCCGTGGTCAATCTAACATATCATTATACAGACCCCACTACAGATGACGGCCAAACCATAGATTTTACGGCTACATTCGATGTTACCGTTACCGAGCGGGATATCTCTTATGTCGAGATTCTCAACCCAACTTCCGATACCGCTTACAGATATCAGCTGTTGGGGACGCCGATAGACCTTACGGGGCTTTTGTTGCGTGTAACTTACAATAACGGCACCACCGAAGTTCTCAATTTTACAGGCGATCCCGAGACCGATCCCATGCAGACGCAAAGAGTGTCGGTAGAAGGGTATAACAGCAACGGGATTGAGTATATCGGATACCAAGCGGTAAACCTTGTTTTTTACTATAGCGGAGTGCGTCTTAAAACCACATTCGAGTTAGCGATCAATCTTAACAATAAATCGGTTTCGGGCGTGCGCCTCATATTGCCCGCGGGTACCATTTACGACGAAAACGATATGCCTTGTTTCTATCAAGATACGCCCGTTTATCCTTTTACAAATACAGATAGCGGATTGCAAGGTTGGAAATATGTGATGCTATACGATAACGGCACCGAGTCCGATGCCGAATATGACCTTATCAGCAGTATGTTCGAGGGAACGAGTGTCAAAAACGGCGTTTATTTCCCCGAAGTGGGGCAACAGACTTGGTATTTAAGGTATAACCAAATTCATAATATTCCTTTCGAGTTTCGTATTATACCCAAAGAAATAGAGGATGCTTCCATAAGATTTTTAGACGGTTACAAAACTTATTACGGGTTCGACCTTAATGTAGAAGGGATGATGCTTGATTTACAATACAATAACGGCGAAACCGAATCTATTTATGTAACACCCAGTATGATACAACAGTTTTCTTCCGATGTTATGGGAGAACAAACGATTAAGGTAGGCTACAGCAACAAGTATACGACAGAGCAAGGTATCGAAGTAGAAGCGACGGTAACACTTGTCAAAAAAGTAAAAGATAATTATAGCATTGGGTTCAAGACACTTCCCAAAACCGATTATATAAGAGACGAAATACTGACTTTAGACGGAGTCCAAATTAACATTCAGTATGACGAAGGCGAATCGGCCTCAACCGAAGTGATAGAAGCAGACGACCTTACGGATGATTGGGTGATGCTCGATACGCCGCTTATAGAGGGCGCCGTTACTTTCCGCAACAGCGACGGTTGGACGCTTACTGCGTTTCACTTATCGTCTGATTGGGCGTTTATCGAGATAGGCACGACACAGGTCTATTTGTCTTATGAGGGATTATCTTCATTTAATAACGGAGCAGGCTATACCGTGACCGTAACCGACCCTGTCAACAGCATTGTATTACAAGGCTATTTCGACAGCGTGTTTTCGGGACAAGAACTTCCCTTGGACGACAAAAACATTCGTGTCAATTATACTTCGGGAAGATACCAAATTGTTTCGGTTACGAAAGATATGGTCAATTATAATCCGCGCAATCTTTTGCCGGGTCCCCGCTTACTAATTCTTTCTTATACTGATCCCATTACAGAAGAGGTGTTTACGACTGAAGCGACCATAGAAGTTTTAGAAAAAGCTCTTAGGCGCATCGAAATCATTACGCCGCCAGACAAAACAGAGTATCTTTATACCGTTGGGTCTTCGGGAGAAAGTTTGGACTACACCGGTCTAGAAATTATGTTCCATTATAACAATGGCACTTCCGATATTGTTGCGGTAAACGAAGAGAATATCATGGATTTCAGTTTTGACAATTTCGATACAAGTGTCGAAAACGAAGCGCTCGAGGTTCATGTTGTTTATATCAATTACGACGACATTCCCAGAGAAAATGTATATGAAGAAATTTTTGATACCTTTATGATTGCCGTTAGGGATGTCGTTGTATCAAGTCTTAAATGGGTCGGACCCGGTTTCTGGCCAGTCGTAACTTCGGAAGAAGGCAAAGACTTTAATATGATCGACTCTATTGTAGGATACGTAATAGAAGTAACCTATTCCGACGGGTTAATTGAGAATAAAGCAATACAACAATTCGCATCCCAACTAGAAGTGGTAGGATATAACAGAAATACGGCAATCAGACAAAACATATCTTTGGTCTATAACCAAAACAGCGAGGTGTCCTTAAAAGTAGAAGTCAATGTCATCCCCCGTATACTAGACTCAATCGCATTGATTGCCTCCCAAAATATAGAAGTGATAGAAAACAATGAGATAGACCTTAAAGAATACAAACTTATGCTTAATTATAGCAATAATACGCAAGAGATCATCTCTATGACGCAGGATTATATTGTGAAATCCGCCCAAAATCCCGGAGGATATGACAAAAATGATACCACGATAGGGCAAAGACAGGTCACCATCAGTTATACCCAAAACGGTGTTACCAGAACCGGAACTTATGAAATGATCGTACACGCGAAGCAACTGATTTCCATCGGTATCAATACTCTCCCCAAAATCAAATATATCGAAGGGGAAGAGTTGGATCTCAACGGTGGCAAGGTCGCTTTATATTACGATAATGGCTCTCAAGAAGAGCTTTCTATGACTGAGGCGACAACCGACAATTTTTATATTAACCGCAATAAGTTTGATAATAATGAATTTTCGGGCGTTGCAAAATTGCAAACAATCTACATTGTCTTTGTAGCCGCAGGACAGGAGTTCCAGACGCATTTCGATGTTATTATGCAAGACAGAAGGACCCCCTCCGTTGTTTTCGATTCCCAAAACACATACGAGTTTATTTACGGAGACAAACAAGCGCCCGCTTTCATGATTTACGGATACAGTGATTTTTATCAAGAGGAAGCTACCACGATATTCGGAGCCTCGAAGCTCTCGCATGTGACGGTCAAATACATCGATGTCAACGAGTATAATACACAGGATCCCACCAAAGATTACACCGTATTGCCGTCCGAGGTAGGCAACTACTATATCATTATTTCTTACGATGCGGATCCCGTTGGCGATACAAGAGACTCGATTCATAACAGTTTTATTTATATTAGCCCGACGAACCTGGTAATCGAAAAAAGAGTTGTTTATGTGGCGATAGACGGAGTAGAAAAAATTTACGGTACCGTCAATCCCAATTATACGATCTCTATTATGAGCGAAGAAAAGTATCGCAATCCCACCATGATTAACGATATGCCTTTTGCATATAATGATGATTTTTATTCACCCAACTTTATTCTTTCTCCGCCGCAACAACAAAGCTATTGTTATGACAAAGAGAACAACTTAATTACAAGCTTCTTGATACAGTGCAACGATCTGACGGGGGCTCCTGTAGATGTTAAAACATCGGTTGGAAGTTACCAATTATCCATATCATTAGGCGAGTCTTACAGCAAGAACTACAATATAGTATTCATCGAAAATTACTTTGTGGTAAGACCTAGAGATGTTTTAGTGACGCCCATGCCCGTATCGGTAGAATACGGCGACCGCAATATAGTATACAGGTACACCATATCTGCAAGACCTGGGGACAGCGCGAGCGGTTTGTACGGTACCGATATGCTTACGGGCAACTTGTCCCGTATGCAATCTAGCAATTATAATGTCGGTAGTTACGCGATCACCAAAGGTACGCTCGGCAATCCCAATTATAATATTGTATTCATTAACGATACCGTGAGCGACGGCGGTGCCAACGGCATTTATGTAACGATTAACCAACGCAAGCTATATATAAAAGTAAACAGTAAAGTAATTACCTATGGTGAAACCTTACCCAACCTAACTATGGAAGATGTCACTCTTTACCGCAATGATGTGTGTACCGTTACCGAGGGCGCGCTCGCATCCACCGATACCTTAGAGATGCTTTTAGGTGCGACAGGCGAGCTGGTTTTCTCACATAATCTTACGCCGCTCTCCAATGTTGGAAAATACAGCCTTACGGCAGAAATCACGGGAGTAACCACGGGAAGCGTCATCGACAATTACGATGTCCATATGATTCAAGGATTCATAGAAGTCAAACAAAAAGCCGTTCAAGTGACGGCCAATTCCGCTACCAAGATTTACGGCGACGCAGACCCCGTTTTAACCTATACAGTAACGGGAGATTTGCCCTCGGGTGGTTTGCAAGGTAGTATTGCAAGACAGCAGGGCGAATATATTGGCACCTATGCGATCGTTATAGGAACGCTCTCCACTGCCAACCCCAACTATATTATCGATTTTACAGGCGCTTCGTTTGTCATTACTTCCAAAGCTTTGATTGCGCGGATAGACAGTGGCGATCTTACAAAGGTATTCGACGGCAAGGTGCCTTCGCCTCCGCCTTTTACCGTATATCAAATGGTCGACGGCCAAGAAATGCCGGTAAGCGGCACAGTAGACACCTCGTTTATCAGCGTAAGGATAATGGATGCAAGACGCGATAACGGTTCGTATAATCTC
>JAQVTZ010000080.1 GCA_028699795.1 Clostridia bacterium
AAGATTATCTGTACGAAATCCAAAAACAACGCGCGCTCAAACCTATCAGGTTGATGTTCGAATTATTCGACACTTATCTCCTTAAGCTATTCCCTTGTTTGCTTTTAAGTCCCGAAGTTGTCAGCACAATTCTTCCGCTCAAGCGTGATCTGTTCGATTTGGTTGTCTTTGACGAAGCAAGTCAAGTGTTTATAGAGTCCGCTATCCCCTCTATTTACCGTGCCAACAAGGTGGTTGTCGCAGGCGACAACAAGCAATTACGGCCTACCGCTGGTTTTGTAAAGCGATATTTTGGCGACGACAGCCTTACAAACGGTCTCGATCTTTCGACACAAGCCGCGTTAGAAGTCGAAAGCCTTTTGGACCTTGCCGCCGCCCGATATTATCCCGTTTATTTGTCGTACCATTATAGAAGTAATTATGTAGAGTTAATTGACTTCAGCAATGCCGCGTTCTACGAAAACAAACTACAAATCGCTCCCAATATCGCAAAGAACTTCGAACGCGCGCCCATAGAGCGTATTAAAGTGAAAGGCTTATGGCAAAACAGACATAACCGTGAGGAAGCCCATTCCGTTGTCAAACTTTTACGCACGCTTTTCCGCGAAAGAAAGGCGGGCGAAAGCATGGGTATCGTCACCTTTAATGTAGAGCAAAAAGAATATATCGAAGATTTATTGGATGAAGAGGCTTCCCGCAACAAAACCTTCGCAAGACAATTGGATAACGAAAGAAACCGTATTGTCAATGGTGAAAACATCAGTCTTTTTGTCAAAAATCTAGAAAATGTACAGGGCGAAGAGCGTGATATCATCATATTCAGTATCGGATATGCCAAAAATGATTATGACAAAGTGGTCGCGCAGTTCGGTTCCCTTTCTATGGAAGGCGGCGAAAACCGCCTGAATGTGGCGATTACCCGAGCCAAAAAGAAAGTGTATATCATCACGAGCATCGAACCCGAAGAGCTGGACCGTACCGAAACCACCAAAAACAACGGCCCCAAACTGTTGCGCAAATATTTGCAATACGCGCGCGCCGTTTCCGAAAATAATCACGAAGAAATCAGACGCATTCTCGCCTCCCTCACACCGCAAAAAAATAATATTGATCCTGTAGGCGCGTACGAACAGCAAATAAAAGAAGCGTTAGAACGGCTTGGATACGAAGTGGATATCAATCTCGGCAATACGGATTACAAGTTGTCCCTCGGCGTGTATGACAAAGAGTTGGAGCGTTATGTTCTCGGTATCGAGTGCGATTATCAAGCTTTTCACAGCAGCGACAGCGTACTAGAACGCGATGTGTACCGCTTCAAGTTCTTCGAAATACGCGGTTGGAAAATTGTGCGCGTTTGGTCGCGCGACTGGTGGATGTCCCCTGCCAAAGTGCTACGCGATTTAGTCGCGGCGATAGAAAAACAAAAAATAGACATACAAAATAAAATCAGAAAAGACAGTTAATAAAAGGAGATTTATCATGACAGCATTTTTTTGCGACACCAATTGCGAAATTCGTTACGATATGGCCGAAAAACTCGGCATCAAAAATATCATCCAAATGCCTTATACAATAGACGGCAAAGAGTATTTTTACGACTTAGGAAAAACGTATAACGCGAAGGAGTTTTTTGCCCTACTACGCGCAGGCAAGCCCGCGATTACTTCGGCGCTCAATCCCGAAGACTATAAATTTTATTTCGAACCGTTTTTCAAAAATGGAGAGGATATCTTTTATGTCAGCTTCTCGTCCGAAATGAGCGGCACTTTTAAGTATATGGATATGGCAGTGAAAGAATTGCAAACGCAATATCCCGGTGTGAAGTTTACCCGTTACGATACCAAAGGGATTAGCATGAGCGCGGGGATATCCGTGATTGCCGCAGCCAAAATGTTTCACGCGGGCAAGTCCGTAGAAGAGATTGGCGCATACTTAGATACTTTGGTACCCATTGTAAACGCTTCTGTTGTCGTTGACGACTTGCAGCATCTTAAGAGGGGCGGCAGATTGTCCGCCGCGCAAGCGTTTTTCGGCGGCATTTTAAAAATTAAGCCGATTATCAAGCTAACCAAAAAAGGCACATTGGCAGCGCTGGACAAGGTGCCCGGCCGCAACAAAGCATTGGCAACCGTAACCGACCATATCATTAACGATGTGACCATGCTTGACCAATATCCCATTGTGATTTTGCAAGCGGATTGCGAAGAAGATGCAAACAGAGTTAAAGCGAAGATTAACGCCGCTCTTCCCGAAGCCGATGTCTGGATTTACGCGGTAGGCCCTGTAATCGGCACCCACTGCGGCCCCGGCACCGTGGGGATTTGCTATGTCGGCAAGGAGCGCCCCGATGCCGTATCGGCTTCGTAAATATAAATCCACCATTGCCCTGCTTGCAATCGCCGCATTTTTTGTTTGTCTTCTTTCGGGCTGTACCGCGCAAAAAGAGAATGTCTTTTTCAACACGGATTTCAGTTTAGAAATAGAAGGAAGCGGCGCGCTTTCGCGTTCCAAAAAGATAGAGAGCATGCTGGAAGAGTTAGAAAATACGCTTTCGGCAAGCATCGCCGCAAGCGAGATAAGCCGTATCAACGATGCGGAAGTGGGCGTGCCCGTAAGCGTCGGCAAAGACTTTGTTTATCTTTATACCGCAAGTATGATACTGCACGAGTCTTTCCCCTCTTACAATCCGTTTATCTTCCCCATGGTAGAGCTATGGAACTTCGACCCCGAGGGCTTTACGCTTTCCCCTAGTGGTATCCCCTCTTCGCAAGAAATTCAAGATTTGTTAGGTTTGTGTAACAAGGATAGTTTTTCTTTTAATGAACAAGCAAGTACGATTACTAAACTGCGTACGGGCGCAAAATTGGACTTTGGCGCTATCGCAAAGGGGTATGCGGCAGACAAAGCGGCGGAGATTGCGGACAACACAAAATATGTCGTCAATATCGGCGGCACAATACGCACAAACAAAAAAATAGAAGTTGCGATTGTTTCGCCGCGAAACAACGGTTATGCGGCAAGTTTTGTACTGGACAACGGCGCGGTTGCGACAAGCGGCGATTATGAGCGTTTTTATCTTTATCAAGATACGCGTTATCATCATATCATCGGCGCAGACGGGTATCCCGCGGGAATAGGCGAAACAGAGACTGTTGTCAGCGCGACCGTAGTCGGCCCCGAAGCCGCCATGTGCGACGCGCTGTCTACCCTTGTCTTTATTGAGGGCGAAACCACAAAAGATTTTATCGAAGCATTGGGGTATTCGGCGCTGATTCTTACGGAAACCACTTACAAAACCATAGGAGATGTGAGGTTTGAACTCCTCGAACCAAGAGAAGCGGCCTAAGCTGTTTTCGTATTACAGACAATCCAAGCCCTTTCTGCGGGCAGATATCCTTTTGCTTGCCGTACTCCTTACGGCTGCCGTGCTTGCGGCCGTCTTTTCTTATACGGGCAAACCTTTGGGCGAACGCGCCGAAATCTATATCGGCGGTGAGCTTGTCGGCACTTATGACTTAAATCAAAACAAAGAAATCGTTTACGAAATCGGCATTACCGTTCATATTCATGACGGAGAAATCGCGGTGACCGAAAGCGATTGTCCCGACCAACTTTGCGTGCATATGGGAGCAATTTCAAAAACGGGCGATAGGATTATTTGCGCGCCCAACAAATTCGTGGTCGTCATTCGCGGAGAAAATAACGACTATGGCGCAATTACGGGGAGAAGACAATCATGAATAAGTTTAACGCCAAAATGATTGCCTATACCGCGATTACGCTGTCTGCCGCGCTGATTATCGGCGTCATCGAAAGCCTGTTGCCTCCCGTTATCCCCGCGTTGCCCTTTTTAAGGCTGGGGCTATCCAATATTGTGCTGATTTTCGCATTAGTTGCATTGGGCGCCGCTCCCGCCTTTACCATTGCTTTTTTAAAATCCGTGTTGGTGCCGCTGTTGGTCGGCAATCCCATAATGATTGCCTATTCGTTACCTGCCGCCCTGCTGTCGCTGGGCGCAACCGCTTTGCTTGTCTATACCCGAAAATTCGGTTTGCCAACCGTCAGTACGGTTGCTTCTCTTGTGCATAACATGGTTCAGCTTTGCGTTGCGTCTCTCATGACAGGTACCGCCCTCGTATTCGGCTATGCCCCTTACCTCATCTTTACGGGCACACTCACAGGTCTTGCGGTAGGGTTTGCCGCATATCTTATCCTCAGGTTTTTTCCCAAAAAATTATTAGAAAATTGATTCTACTCTGTCAGGTTTTTCATATTTTTGTTAAACGGCAAAAATTCGTCTTCGGCTTCGCGATCGTCACAGGTAAAGATTGTGCCCAGATTGACACCGCGCCGAAGGACGCCGTAACCGTACTTTTTACGCAAGTTGTCTACGCTTTCGTCCAATCGTTTGTCTTTTGCGGGGTCTTCGTCGTCAAAAAGACTAACTTGTACAAAATTGCCGCTTCTCTTCAAGTGAAAGGTGCTTACGGTGATGGTGCGGAGAGGCGCGTCATCCGATAAGTCATAGTTTTCTTTTAGCAGTTTGAGCGCGGAAGTCGCTATCGCATACGCTGAAGATGTCGGGGGCATGGCGGATTGTCTTGATATCGTATTAAAGTGTACGCTTCGCAAGTGGACGGCTACCCCTTCGGCAATCATCTCATATTGTCGTAAACGGAACCCTATCATTTCGCAAAGCGCGAAAATAACGCTGGTGGCATCCTCAAGATTGGTAATATCTTGCGGGGTCGTCGTGCCGTTTCCGATGCTTTTGGGAATATGCCTGTCGGTATACTGTTTTACGGGCTCGTTGTCTGTACCGTTTGCATAGGCGTGCAACTTTTGCCCTATTTTGCCGAATTTGCCTTCTAAAAGTGCTAAATTTGCGCAAGCAAGATCCCCTATTGTGTTGATATTGAGGCGCGCAAGCTTTTCGCGCATGTTGCGGCCGACATAAATCATATTATCGACAGGCAAAGGCCAAGCAACTCTCTTAAAGTTTGTGGGACTGATTACGGTAACGGCGTCAGGCTTTTTGAGGTCGCTGCCAAGTTTTGCAAACACTTTGGTAAACGAAACACCTGCAGAGATTGTAAGTCCTGTTTCCGCTTTGACAGTTTCTTTAATTTGGTAAGCGATTTCTTCTCCGCTCCCGAAGAGATTTGTACATCCCGTAACATCCAACCAACATTCATCCAACCCGAAACTTTCGACCTCGGAGGAAAAACGGATATAAATATTATACACAAGCGTGCTATATTCGGTATACTTTGAAAAAGTGGGCGGCACTACGATAAGTTCGGGACACTTTTGCATGGCTTGCCAAACCGCGTCACCTGTTTTGACCCCCGCTTTTTTGGCGGGCATACTTTTGGCAAGCACAATGCCGTGACGCTTTTCGGGGTTGCCGCAAACGGCAATCGCTTTCTCTTTTAATGCGGGATTGAGAAGCGCCTCTACCGAGGCATAAAAGTTGTTGATATCACAATGCAGTATGGTTCTGTGCTCAGGCATCGGAAAGTTCCTTCACCGCTTTATCCACACGCGTTAATAATGACTCTAAGTCTCCATTGTTATCAATAACAAAATCCGCTCGTTCTTCGGCTTTTGTCTCGGCTTGTTGGGCGTCTATCATTTTTGCGGCAAGCTCTTTGGTGATCCCCTCCCTTTTCATGATTCTTGCGATACGCTTTTCTCTGTCTGTTACGACCGCCCAAATACGGTTGAAGCCTTTCAGGCTCATGCCGCTTTCAAAGAGCAACGGGATTTCTGCAAACACAACCCCGCTTAAGGCTTCCGCTTTTTGTATAAGTCGCGCCGCAATTTCGGGATGCGCTATCGCATTAAGTTTTTTGCGCTCGTTCTCGTTAGAAAACACAAGGTTTTTCAGTTTTTCTTTCTTTAATTCACCCTTTTCAAAACAGGCGGGAAACGCCGCGCGGAGCTTATCGAGATACCAATTCTCGCAAAGTAATTCTTTATTGATTTGGTCGGCATCGATTACGCGATACCCCAAAGCCCTAAGCCTCGCGCTTACCTGCGATTTTCCGCTTCCGATTCCTCCGCATATAGCGATTAACATAGCGCACTCCTTTTTACTCTACCGAAAACCAGTCGCATCCGCTTTTTGCCTCCGCGATAAGAGGCACCTTGAGTTCGACGGCGGATTGCATACAGTTTACCAAGAGTTTTTTTACCTCTTCCTTTTCTTCCAATGGCGCATCGATGACGAGTTCGTCATGGACCTGCAGGATTAGTTTTGCCTTGTATCCGCCTTCTTCCAACGCTTTATGCACCTTGAGCATCGCCAATTTGATGATATCGGAAGCCGAGCCTTGTAAGGGCATATTCATAGCTGCGCGTTCGCCGAAGTTGCGGATATTGCGATTGGGAGAGCGCAATTCCGGAAAGAATCGGATTCGTCCCGCAAGCGTCTTGATATAGCCGTGTTGTTTGGCATACGCCACATTCTGATCCATAAATTCCTTTACGCCGGGGTAGGTAAGAAAGTATTTCATGATAAACTGTTTGGCGTTCTGTACCGAGATCCCCGTATTGCGGGCAAGTCCGAAGTTACTGATACCGTAAATAATGCCAAAGTTGACGGCCTTTGCGTCGCGGCGCATACTCTTGGTAACCTTTTCGATGGGCGTATCGAATATTTTGGACGCAGTAAGCGTGTGAATATCGATATTCTCGTTGTAAGCGCGTACCAATTCGGTATCAAGCGAAAAATGCGCAAGCAATCTTAATTCTATCTGCGAATAATCCGCGCTGATGAGAAGGTTCCCCTCGGAAGGCACAAACATTTTGCGGATGTTGCGGCCTTCTTCGTGCCGTATCGGGATATTTTGAAGGTTGGGCTCGTTGGAGGACAACCTCCCCGTAGTAGTATGGCATTGGCGGAACACGGTATGCACCTTGCCACTCACGGGGTCGGATACCGCCCTCATACCATTTAAATAAGTAGACTGTAGTTTTGTTAGCGTACGATAGCGCAAAATTACTTCGATAATGGGATGATCCAATTCTTCCAACACTTCCGCCGCTACCGAATAAGAAGTTTTGCCTTTGGTTTTTTTGAGAGGATGAAGTCCCAATTTCTCAAACAATACCGTCGCCAGTTGCTGCGGAGAATTGAGATTGAACACTTCGCCCGCAATAGCATACACCGTGTTTTGCAAAGAGACCAGTTCTTCGGAATACCTGTCCGATAATTCTTTTAACATTTCCGCGTCTATTTTGAATCCCGCGGTTTCCATGTCGTACAGTACCTTGATAAGCGGCAATTCGAGTTCGTAATAGAGTTTGTTGAGTTCGAGTTCGGACATTCTTTTGTCCGCGGCTTCGTTCAGCCTGAAAATGGCGGCGGCGCAAGCCGAACCCAAGCCATTGCTTTCGGCAAGCTCTTTTAAGTCTTTCGGGATGCGGTTGACATCGTTAAGATAGGTTTTAAGAAGAATATCCTCATACGGCGGTTTGATGGTGATGCCGTAGGCGGCAAAGCGCCGCATCAGGCTTTTTACATCGAACATTAGCTTGGTTGCGTCACCTTCCAACACCTCGCGGAAGCACTGCAACGCCTCTTCAAACGCCATACCTTCGTCTATGAGACTGAGCGCGGGCTCGATATAATATTCTTTGCTGTCGTCGAAAGCAAAAGCGATATTTCCACTAAAATCAAGCGCGATTGTTTTTGTCTTTTGCGAAAGCAAAGCGCAAAGCTCCTTCTTATCCGTTATTTTAATGCGTTCAGGTTCAAATTCTTGCATCGGATTTTGCGGCGACGGCTCTTTTTCGCTAAAAGGAGGTTCGGTTACGGTATTTTTGAATCTGCCTATCAGCGAGCGGCATTCCAGCCTGCTCAAATGTTCATAAAACGCCTGCGGAAAACTTTCGTTGTAGACAAGGTCGTCCAAACTACACTCTATCGGCACTTCGGTATCTATGGTAGCGAGCTTTTTAGAAAGATAGACCAACTCTTTGTTTTCGATTAGCCTTTCTTGCAGTTTGCCTTTTAACTCGTCGATGTGCGCATAGAGGTTGTCGATATCGCCGTACTCTTTTAAAAGCGAATGCGCGGTTTTTTCTCCCACACCGGGGCAACCGGGAATATTATCCGACGAGTCCCCCGCAAGAGCCTTGTATTCTATTACTTTTTGGGGCGTCATACCGTCTTGGGCAAGCGACTCGAGATTATAAATTTTGATATCGGTTACGCCTCTTCTCGTGTTGTAAACAGTTGTATTGTAATCCACAAGTTGAAGCACATCCTTGTCGCCGCTGACGATAACGGTGTCATAATCGAAGCGTTTCCCCAGCGTACCGATAATATCGTCTGCCTCATAGCCCTCTTTTTGGAGAATTTTGATATTCATTTCTTCCAAAAGTTCGCGCAAAATATGGAGTTGTGACGCTAGCTCATCGGGCATCGGTTTACGGGTCGCCTTATATTTGTCATACATATTATGTCGGAAAGTAGGTTGTTTGAGGTCAAATACCGCGCCGATATGCGTCGGGCGATGCTCGCTTATCAGCCTTGCTAGCATCGACAAATACCCGTAAACGGCATTGGTAAATACCCCGTCCCTTGTGGTCATGGGCGGTATCGCGTAGAACGCTCTGTTAATTAAGCTGTTGCT
>JAQVTZ010000081.1 GCA_028699795.1 Clostridia bacterium
TTTTTGCTCTTTATAGAGCAAAACGCGCAAGAATCGAACAAAACAGTTATTGGTTTTTTGTTTATCTCACAAAAATTTTGGTAGAGGGCGCCTTGCCGCAAAGAATGTCCTCGATGGGGTAACGGCTGCTTGCGATAAATACCGTCGTGCCAAAACGCACCGGCTCTTTGAGGTACTCCAGTTTCATACGGGCGCCGTTTGCACCTTTGCGGCTTGCTCCGTCGCAAAAGTTTTGGTAATATTCGATATGCTTCACCACTTCATTGGGGGTCGAACCGTCTATCTTTTGAACTAGCGTGGATTTGTCCTGCATATCGGTGTAAATCCCCTCTACGCCCGATAGTATCAGCAAATATTTGGGCTTGACAAGACAGGCGATTTGGCTTGCTGTTTCGTCGTTGTCGATACATTCTACCACTTTATCATGTGTGGCGCGGAGCGCCTGAATTTCCATTTTACGGTTCTCTTCGTAGCTGACGGGGTCATTGTAATTGACAATCGGCACGGCGTTTTGGGCGGGGCATCTGAGAAGCGCGGCTTTGAGGTGGTCGCGTTTTGCTGCGTCATTGAAATGCTGATGCTCTACCAAAAATTGCCGTAGTGAGTATTTGTCGTCCATAAAACTTCGGTAGGTTTCCATTAAAATCGTTTGGCCCTGCGCGGCATAATCCGTCTTGACATCGGCGTCAAGACCCTTGAGTTCGTTTCCCGTGCGGCGCATGTAGTCCAAACGGCCTATTTCGGTCGCGCCCGAGGTCACCCAAATGTATCCCGGCTTGAGTTCTCTGCTTATCCGCGACAATACATTGTAATCGATATCGTTATTTTCTTTGTTGACAAGCGCCATCGAGCCGATTTTGCCTACCAATTCTATATCAAAGTTCATTTTTACCCTCTTTTGATTATACTATTGTTATTCCGTCTGCCGATGGATTGACATCCTCTGGCCGATATGAGATAGATCAACTTCCGTGTTCATTATAATCTTTCGTGCTCATTTCGTCAAATATATTGCAATCGCTACCCGCTTTTGCTATGATGAAACAAATATATATTAAAATTAGGATAGGATAATGGAAGAATTTAACCATCTTTTAAGCGACTTCGGCGCATCTATCGACAAAAACCATCCCTTGCAGGAATATCCCCGCCCCCAACTGGTACGGGACAGCTACCTCAATTTGAATGGGCTTTGGGATTACGCGATTCTCCCCAAAGAGGAAACTTTGGAAGAATATCAAGGGAAAATCGTCGTGCCGTTTTCTCCAGAATGCCTTTTAAGCGGGGTACTTAAGACCGTCACGCCCGACGATATTCTCTATTACCGCACGGTGTTCACGCTTCCCGAAGGCTTTTGCAAAGACAAAACGCTTTTGCATTTCGGCGCGGTAGACTACGAAGCGGATGTCTTCGTCAACGGCAAACCCGCGGGGTCTCACCGCGGCGGTTATTTTCCGTTTTCTTTAGACATCACCGCGTTACTGAAGCAAGGCGAAAATGAACTGACGCTGCAAGTGCGCGACCCTTCCGACACGGGTGTGCAGTCGCGCGGAAAACAGCTTATCAAACGGGGCGGCATCTTTTATACACCGCAATCAGGGATATGGCAAACCGTCTGGCTTGAAAGCGTGCCCGTAACCTATATTCAATCGCTCTTCCTTACCCCCGATATCGACACAAACACGCTACGCATAAAGACCGAATGCGCAGGCGCGGCGGACGGAAAAGCCGAAGTGTACGACCAAGGCAAGCTGCTCGCTTCGGCAACGCTGAAAGACAATGCTTGCGTTCTTGAGCTAACGGATTATACCCTTTGGACTCCTGACTGTCCCAAATTGTACGATATCACGGTAACCGTAGGTTCGGATACCGTAAAGTCTTATTTTGGGATGCGAAAGTTCTCCACAGACAAAGATGCCAATGGCGTGATGCGCCTGATGCTCAACAACAAACCGATCTTCCATAACGGGCTTTTGGATCAGGGATATTATTCGGACGGATTGTATACGCCTCCCTCAGACGAGGCGATGATTTTCGATATCATGACGGCAAAAAACGCGGGCTTCAATATGCTTCGCAAGCATATCAAAATAGAGCCTCTGCGCTGGTATTACCATTGCGACAGATTAGGTATATTGGTATGGCAGGACATGATTAACGGCGGAGGCAAAAGCATCAGACCGTTAAGCGCGCTTGCAGGATTTTTACACCTTCCGCTCTCCGATAAAAATTATTTCTTAATGGACAGACGCGACGAAGCGGGGCGCGACGAATATTACATCGATACAAGGCGCACCGTCGAAACTTTATACAATTCCGTTTCGCTGTGCCTGTGGGTACCGTTCAACGAAAGTTGGGGGCAGTTCGACGCCTTAAAGGCTTGCGATTTCGTGCGCGAATTGGACCCTACCCGACCCATCGACCATGCCAGCGGTTGGTTGGACCAAGGCGGAGGCGACTTTTTGAGCCTGCATATCTATTTTACCCCGTTGTTTATTCCCCAAAGAAAACGAAAAGGGCGTACCGTCGTGCTGTCGGAGTTCGGTGGTTACAGTTTAAAAACAGAAGGACATGTGTTTAATAAAGTAAAAAGCTTCGGTTACCGCAAATTCGACACGCGCGAACAGTTCGCCGAGGCGTACGAATCGCTGTACACCAACCAGCTCCTGCCCCTGATTCCCAAAGGGCTTTCCGCCGCGGTCTACACGCAGCTTACTGATGTCGAGGACGAAATCAATGGTCTTTTGACTTACGATCGCAAAGTGCTCAAAATTGATGAGACAAAACTAAAAGAAATTAACCAAAAAGTGACGGATGTTTTTCATTAGGCGTCCATAAAAAATAAAAAAAGGGAGCTTCCGCTTATACTTATCAAGTATTTAAAGGCTTAAGCTCCTTTTTGTTGAAAACTTTAAGAAGAATGGGCGTAAGCAAAGAAGAGATAATCACGAGACCCAAGGCGTAAGGCATAAAGTCCGCGTCAATAAATTGGTTGGAAATGCCCTTTTGCACGGTAATTAGCAACACTTCGGCTCTCGGCATCATGCCGATACCGACAAACGCGGCATCTCTAAGGTCGTACTTAAACATCAGCGCGCCCGCGCCACATCCGATAAATTTTCCGACCATCCCGAGCACAATTAAAGTAAGCCCAAAGAAAAAGGTGTTCGTGTCAAACGACACGAATTCATTATTTATCCCGATGCTCGCAAAAAAGATGGGCGCGAAAATAAGATAGGCACCGATATCCACTCTGTGCTCAATATACTTATGGGACCGCATGCCCGACAATACGACTCCCGCAATAAACGCGCCCGTAATATCGGCAATTCCGAATACCACTTCGGCGCAAAACGCAAACAAAAAACAAATTACGAGGCTGTAGATGGGCATTCTTCTGTTATGCGGATAGCGTTTTTCTAAATGCTTGAAAATGAAATTTACCACGAGTCCCACACCGATCGCAAAAATGAAGAACAAAAGGGTGTTTATCAAGGTTCTTCCGGGATTGACGGTTGGATTTTTCATCCCGATAATAAAGCTTAACACGCAAAGTCCTATAATATCGTCCAAAATGGCCGCCGTGATAATCGCCGTACCCGCCTTGCCATTCAGTTTACCGAGTTCCTTTAGCGTCGCAACGGTAATGCTGACACTTGTTGCCGTCAAAATAGTACCAAAATATAAATTGGACAGCATTTGTTCGCGCGGGACATGGAATCCGCCGTTAAACAGACACGCTGTCACAAAGCCCAATCCCATAGGAATGACGACGCCCAGCACTGTAATTACCAACGAAGCGAACCCCGCGGATTTGATTTGTTTGATGTTGGTTTCCATCCCCGCGGTGAACATAATCATGATAACGCCCACCTCGGCGAATGTTTTTAATGTATTGCTTCCACCAACGATATTCAGCACGGAAGGTCCCAACAGGATGCCCGCAAGCAGCGCGCCGACAACCTGAGGCAGCCCCAACCTTTTCATAAGTATGCCCAAAGATTTGGTCGCGAACAGTATCAGCGCTAAATCTAAAAGTATCCAATAAAAATCTCTTTCCACAACCGTATCCTTCTATTCTTTAGTATAACTCTGGGAGTTACGATTACAAATTATAGTCTCTCTGATTAGAATAGTCAAATGAGGATAAGGGGGACAGATGTAAATAAAAGGTATAAATACCGTAAACAAAATCGATTTCATCCCTATCGGTTGATTCTCTTTACGACACTCAAGATGCCGCTTGTGTTAAATTAACGACAATTTTCATTTCGCTTAAATCGATATTTTGGTAATCGTTCAGGTCTTCCGCTTCTCCGAATACGGACGGCAGCAGCAGTTTGAGGTCTTCCAACAATTCGAATTTAATTTTAAAATAGATACTGCATTGCTTTTGGGGTGGATTCTGGTCGTACTTGGTGCCCTCTAATCCGTTAACCGCGGCAAACTCTAAATCTACCGTTAAGCTTTGCCTTTGTCCCGAGGTGCCCGCGCCAATGATTTCTTGTTCGGAGTCATCCCTTACAAGGCTTTCAACGGTGAGCACATCCCGCGCAAGCAAAGGTATCCCGTCGAAATAAACCGATAAATCGCAATCGATACTGCCCGCGTTAAGCACATCCAAACGATAATAATAAATGTCACCCGGTTTGATATCGTAGATGTTGGGAGAAACAATGGGTATTAGCACCTCCTGTCCGTTGACTTCGTCCAAAACGCCATCGTGGTCAAAGTCCTCGTAATAGTACAGGTCTGCTTCGGCTTCGATAACCCCCGTCGTAACGATAATGTCGCGGTAGGAAGCGCTTGTAGTAAACCATGCCAGCGCGACAGAACCCGCCGCGAGCGCGGTAATTACCAAAATAGCGATAGAGAGTACTAAAATGCGTTTTGTCATGACATCACCGTAATAAAGAAGACTTTGGTAACCGTTTGGGCGTTTACCGTTACACTGCCGTATATTTCGTATACCCCCGCGTTGGCCGTATGACTGATGATACGAACATCACCGTCATCCGTATGCGAACTTCCCGCAAGATTGGTATAATCCCATTGAATGGTATAGTAATCGTTGATTCCGAGTCCGTAATACACATATAGGGGTACCCTAACCATAGTTTGTTGTTTAGAGTATGTGTAATAAAACAGGCTTTCCAGCACCTGCGACGCCTCCGCTTTGTCAGAATCTACAACAAAAAGCAAGGGCGTTTCGGCGACACCGTCATAATCATTATACACCGAAATCCCTCTGTTCGTCAAAAAGGTAAAAGTGCTGATATTGTAATCCCCTTTGGCGCCGTAATACAAGTCTATCACAGGCGTCGCCGTATTGTATAAATATACATATTCTAAATCGGTAATATCCTTTAGCGCGTCAAACAGTTTGATAGCGCACGCGGTTAGCGTCAGCGTTTTGATGGAAGGATAGATGGATAGCCCGTTGATATCTGTCAATCCGCTGTCGGCAAGGCTAAGCGTTTCTACCTGATGGCTCATCGTAAGATTGTCCATATTGGTTATGCCTGCATTGCCATCGAGAGCTAGTTGTTGCAAAAAGTTGAGATCGTCCAACATGTCCAGATTGTCGTTGGTCAATCCGCAATTTTTAAGGCTGAGCGTCTCTAGCTCTTCAATTTGATTGACATACTGCATATCGCTTTCGGTAAAGCCTCTGCCGTCGAAGTTGAACCCTGTCGTCCCCGTAAGAAATTCCACGCCCTTATAACTTGATACCGTACCGTTCATAGACTGCGGCACGGCAAATAAAGGTTGGATTGCGGAGGCTTCTTCGGCAGTCAGCACGGTGTCCTCGTCGGTATCGTAGACAGAAAGCATCGCGGCATACAAAAGCGTATCGGGCGCGCCCCGCGCATCGTTGTTGATAATACCCGGTATCGTAAAATACGAGGCCCTGCTGTAAATTTCGTCTGTTCCCTCGAACAGATAGGTTATCGTAATAAGCGAGTCGGTAACAGGCGCCGCCGTCACATCGATATCGAACTCGGTATTGTCTTGATAAGCGGTGACGGTAAGCGTATCTTGAGGGAACCCTTGAGGCGCTACAATATTGTAGTAGATATTGTACCTCAAATAATTACTCGGCAGCGTAAAATCCGCATAGGTTCTGCCCGAGGTTCGCTCGGTCACCATTTCATCAATCAGCGAATACAACAAGGCGTAACGGTCTGGACTGTTGACCCCGCCAACCCCTGTCGCATCCACAAAAAACACCTGCACATCGCGTTCGACATATTCGGGAGAGTTCGCCACAAAGGTAAAGCCCATGCGCACAAAAACTGTGACAGCGGAGGACTCTGGCAATTCGTTTACTTTAATCACTCCGTTCTCTATATAATAATATCCCTCCCCTTCGCCGTTTCCGATAAGCGTATAATCGGGTGTTTGCTTGATGCCGTAAGGCTCAAGTTCGGTAAAGGTCGGTAATTCGATTTCGGACTCTATATTGGAAATGATATAGATGTCCATATTGCTTACGATATTGTTTGCGATGTCCAAATTGCTCTCAACGACCACATTAAGTGTAAATACCGCATCTTGCGTTTGGTTGTCGTTATTGTCTATGGTTGCGGTAAGCGTTACGGTACGGGAATAGGTGTTCCTTTTTAACACATAAGAAGAAACAATATCCGACTCGTACACATATCCCTCTCTGTTTTGGTCGGGGTAAGTATACGCGACAAAGTTTGCCGTATACGAATAACTCAACCCGTAATACGCATTGCCTCGCAACAGGTTGATGTCTTTATACACATACACGGTTTCCGTACTATATTTGTAATGTTCGAAAAAGGCTTCCAACTCGGCGACACCGTAAGAAAGTCTGTTGTCGGACAATGCCGCCACGGTTACCGTATAGTTGTGCGAATGCGGCGCAAGAAAAGACGGCGAATCGATGGTGAGCGTAAGCGTTACCGCCGTTTGTTGCGCGGGAAGGGTCACCGTGCCGCTATCCGAAAGCACCGCGGGCGCCGAACTGCTCCAATCAAACGAGATGTCCGTATTGTAATAATGCGACATGAGATCGAGATCGTAAAGGATGACTTCTTCGGTGGGAGCCGCCGCCAAAAAGATGCGTTCGGCAAGGTCTTGCTCGGTTTGCGATACGCCGCTTACCGTCGTTTCGATGCGTGTAATGTTATTTTCGGCATACAAAGCGTTGGGCACATCCAAATAGACGGTACCGCCGTCCAACACGCCGTTGGACAGTGAGAGCGCCCCATGATAGCGATGTTGAAAAGCAAGCGTATGCCCGTTAAGATAAAGCGTGAACCCTCCCAAATCAAGATTGCAATCGCGGTGAATGACAAGGTCGTAGCTTAACGAAATATCTGCCGTAAGCAACAGCGTTTCGCGTTGGCCGCGGTTGCCAACTTGTTGGAATTCGTAGTCGGATACTTCTTTATATCCGTTGTCGTAACGGTCGAACGCGTGCTGCCGCAAGGCGTATTCGTTCGCAATCTGTACGACGCCCGTTTCGGTATCCGCCCCGCCCGTAAGACTTGCGTTTTGGGGAGTTGACGCGGTAAAAAAAGCATAGGTAACCCACACCGCGGCAAGCAATGTAAAGAACAAAAACAGGAAGCTTACTATCATCGTCTTTTTCATGCGTGATACCTCACAGTAAACAACCTTTCGTAGCTGCCACCGTTATAGCCGATACGCGCGACAAACGAAAAACAATCTTCGTAGCTATCTTCCGAAACGGTTAGCGCAGACCCGTCTACCGTGACTCTTTGAGACAGCGAAATCCATTCGATTTGGTAGGTATTGCCTTGATAGCTTACCTCCGCGGGCAGGGTCAAGCCGTTCGCGATCGTGTTCGCCTCCAACACATTGTCCGTCATAAGTTCTATGTCTATTGCATTAAGAATACACGATGCGTATTTTTCGTCTTGCGTATTGATGTATTCGTCACCGCCCATTTGCGCGCCGATATCGGACAAGGTGTGATACATACGGGCATACGCCCAAGCGTTGCGTGCAAACATGGCGCCGCGTGTCGACGAGCTTGTAAGCGTATACAACGAGGTAATGGTATCGTTGTTCATGACAAAACCATAGTTTTGCACTCCCGTACCCGACATAGTAAGTGTCGTAAGCAGCGTAAGGCTTTCGAACACGGCGGCGTCGCGTATCAGTAGCGGCATTTCGCTTACCGTGAGGTCGGTAAGTGTGCCGTTCAGTTCTTCAAGTTCTGCAAGGTCGTAATCATAAAATCTTCTTACGGTAAGTGCGGTTACCGCCGACAGATAGCTTATTCCTTCCAAACTGCTGATATAAGGCGTGCTTTCGCCAAAACTGACGCTTGTATCGCTCAGTTCCGCCGCAGTCAGCGTGCCGTCCGCGTCGTCGTCCAAGACTTTAAAGAAATAATATCTTAGAATAGGGTCTGGCATAACGGTTTCGATATCGACATAATCGCTTGCCGTCTCGGACCAAATGAAGCCTGAGGTGCGGTAATATTGGTTGGAGAGGTCGGCATCTTGTAAAGTGATGATTTCGACT
>JAQVTZ010000082.1 GCA_028699795.1 Clostridia bacterium
AACATTTTTGGTAATCTTGATGTTGTCGGCAAAACTATGGCCGGACGCGTCTATCATCACCGAAGTAAATCCTTTGTCAACACAATCTTTGCAAAGCTCGAAAGTGTCGCCATGGTCCAAATGCAGGCAGATGGGAAGACCGGTGTCTTCTACGGCGGCTTCTACCAATTTCTTTAGATAGAGAGGATTGGCGTATTTGCGGGCGCCGGAAGAGACTTGAAGTATAAGAGGCGCTCTTTCTTCTTGAGCAGCCGCAACTATGCCTTGTATGGTTTCCATATTGTTTACATTAAAAGCGCCGATAGCGTAACCGCCTTCGTAAGCCTTTTTAAACATTTCTACACTGGTAACGAGTGGCATGATTTACCTCCAAAAAATAAATACTGTTTGTTTGTAAGAACAAATGTCTTCTTATACATTATATCACCTAATAATTGGGAAATCCAGCAAGCCGACATTATTTTTAGGATATCCCAAAAGAAAATTGCTAAACACCTTCTTTTTAAGCTATAATATGGATATTATGCTATACCAAAACGAAAGATTAGATTATTTGGAGTGCAAAGACCTACAAATTATTCAAGACAAAAGCGGGTATACTTTTACGACGGATGCCGTGCTTCTTGCCAATTATATAAAAGCGTACGCCCAAGAGAGGTTGTTGGATTTTGGCTCGGGTTCGGGGGTTATCCCGATTCTTTGCTCGGCAAAAACCACAGCAAAAGAGCTTGTCGGGCTAGAATTGCAACAAAGGCTTGCCGATATGGCGACACGGTCGGTGCGGCTCAACAATTTATCGCCCAGAGTGAAGATAGTACAGGGGGATATTAAGGACGCTCCCACCCTCTTTGGCGCGGGAACCTTCGATGTGGTCACCTCCAATCCGCCTTACAGGACTTTTGAGGGCGACAAAAACGGGGTATCGGAAGAAACAATCTGTCGCCGAGAGGTGTATATTACAATAGACGAGCTTATGGAAAGCGCGGGTAAGGTACTCAAGTACGGCGGCAGAATGTACTGCGTATACAAGGCCGAGCGGCTTACCGACCTTTTGGTTGCGATGCGCTCGCATGGTATCGAACCAAAATCGCTTACTATGGTGCAACCCAAAGCCTCCAAACCGCCCGATACCGTGATAGTAGAAGGCAAAAAGGGCGCGAAAGCAGGCATTTTAATAAAAAAGCCCCTTGTCATTTATGATGAAACAGGCGTATATACGCCGCAAGCGAAGAAGATTTACGGAAAATAAGATTTAGGAAGTGAAAAGATGAGCGGAATCTGTTATCTTGTCGGGACACCGATCGGAAATTTAAAAGACATTACTTTGCGCGCTTTGGATACGCTGAAATCGGTAGATGTCGTGGCAAGCGAAGACACACGCAAGTCTTCGGTATTGCTGCACGCTTACGGCATCAAAAAACCGCTGATAAGCTATTATAAACAGAAAGAGAGAGAGGGTACGGAAGAAATCATTGCGCTATTGGAACAAGGGAAAAGCATCGCGCTTATTACCGACGCGGGGATGCCTGCAATCAGCGACCCCGGCGCGATTCTTGTTCGCTCATTAAGGGAAAGAGGACACAAAATGGAGGTTGTTCCGGGACCCACCGCGGTAACTTCCGCGATAAGCCTTGCAGGTCTTACGCAAGACGGGTTTGTGTTTGCGGGGTTTTTGCCGCAAAAAAAGAAAGAGAAAGACGCTATTTTAAATAACCTTAAAAATGTCGTGTTGCCGCTTGTTTTTTATTGCGCCCCGCACGACCTCGACGAAACACTAAGTTATTTATTTTCAAAATTGGGTGCGCGTAAAGCGCGTGCCATAAAAGAGGTTACCAAACTATTCGAAACCGTGTACGAAGGCACATTGGACACACTTACTATCGAGAATAAAAAAGGCGAATTCGTGCTGATTGTCGACGGCGCCAAAGAACGCGGAGAAGAAGAACAAAACGAGGAAGCGAAGGCGTTACTCTTACAATATCTTACGGAAGGGCTGAGTCGCTCTGAAGCGGTGAAGCGCGCCGCAAGCGAAACGGGGGCGCCCAAAAACAGCGTTTACCAAATGAGTCTGACCTTACATGATTTTACAAAGCAGGCAGGCGACGAAAGTCGCGGCAAGTGATACAAAAATTGAAATCGGGATGGCAAGCCCCGATTTTTTGTTTTTAGAACTCGAAAAGTACACCGCAACAACATACATAATCGTATCGGTACTTCCCATCAGAACGCTCGCAACTCTCGCAGGATAACTGTCTACCCCGTAAGTGTCGTAAATGTTTTGCAAAACCACCAAACTGCCGCTACCCGAAAGAGGACGCAGAATAAGCAGCTCCGATAGCTCTTTCGGTATCTCAAGCAACGAAAAAGGCCTTTCCAGCAGTTTGGAAAGCATGGCGGAAAGACCGCTTGCGCGCAAGAGTTCGATGGCGAAAAATATCGTCATAAGGTAGGGCAATAAGTTTAACATCAGTTTGAGAGCGTCCTTGATGCCTTCGGTAAAGCTATCGTAAAGCGGTATTTTTTTTACAATCGCAATAATAAAAGTCAGCAAAAGAAGAATCGGAATAATAACCATTTATTTTTTAACCAATAATTCTACAAGCGCAATTGCGAACGCGGTTGACAATACATTGATGAAAAGGGTGGGCAACATGATATCTGTCGTGGCGCCCATTGCCGCCCGCATCGACAAGATGGTAGTGGGGATAATCTGGATAGAGGTCGCATTGATGACGACCAGCATAATCTTGTTTTTTTGGCTTTGCATCAGCTCGACCGATTTTATACCCAACGGAGTGGCGGCGCCGCCCATTCCCAAGAGGTTGGCAGACAAGTTGAGGTTGACATGTTTAAGACACTCGTCACATTCTCCTCGAAACAGTTTTTTTGTGAAGGGCATTAACGCCTTTGCGATACGGACATCGAGTCCGCTTTTTTCCAAAACCTTCATCACCGACATCCATACCCCGTATATGACAAAAAGCTTTAGCGAAAAAGCAATGCCCGCCTCTCCACCCGTCATGATTGCGGGCATCACACTTTCGGGCGCGGTAAACAGCATATAGCTCACAGGAAGGACAATAATCAGACAGAATACGATATTCATAATGTATTTTATTGAGAAGCGCGGTGTATTATGTTTCGCAACCATTTATCCAATATGCGGAACACCGTGCCGAAAAATGCTGCTTGAATGTATTGTTGAGGCAAGCGGAAGAAGGGAAGAGCAAAATTTAGCTTTTATATACCTTGAAAATAGATTTTGTTTATTATATAATATAATTTATGAAAATGACTTTTAGATGGTATGGCGAAAAAGACAGCATCGCCATTGAAAATATCGCACAGATACCCGTAATAGACGGGGTTGTCTCTGCTGTTTACGATGTGCCTGTGGGCGAAGTTTGGCCGGACGAAAGCATTCAGAAACTAAAAACCATGGCCGAAAGTCACGGGTTGAAGTTTGAAGTTGTCGAAAGCGTACCCGTCCACGAAGATATCAAACTCCGCGCCCAAGGTTGCGACCGACTCATCGATAATTATTGCGAGAATATCAGAAGGCTTGCAAAGTACGGCGTAAAGGTGATTTGTTACAACTTTATGCCCGTGTTCGATTGGTTGCGCAGCGAAATGGCGAAACCTCTTGCGGACGGCAGCAATTCGCTTGCCTATGACGACCAAACCGTGCTTTCTATGAATCCGCTCAACAGCGAATTGTCGCTGCCCGGTTGGGACGAAAGTTATACCAAAGAGGGCCTGCGCGAACTGCTCACCCGTTATCAACAGGTGGACGAAGAGGGTCTTTGGCAAAACCTTAAGTATTTTTTAAGCAAAGTGATTCCTGTCTGCGAAGAGACGGATGTCAAAATGGCCATTCACCCCGACGATCCGCCGTGGGGGATCTTCGGGCTTCCGCGCATCATTACGGACGAAAAAAACCTCAAGCGGTTTTTGGATCTGGTACCTTCTGTGTATAATGGCGTGACATTCTGCACGGGTTCTTGGGGCGCCGATATCAACAACGATCTAATTCGTATGATACACGCAGCAAAAGGGCGTATCCATTTTGCGCATCTTCGCAACATCAAGCATGCGGGGGTAAGAAACTTTCAAGAAAGCGCGCATCCCACCGCTTGCGGCAGTCTCGACATGTTCGGCATTGTCAAAGCGCTTGTCGATACCGGCTTTGACGGGTATGTCAGACCCGACCACGGCCGCATGATTTGGGGCGAAACCGGCAAATACGGCTATGGGCTATATGACAGAGCGTTGGGCGCGATGTACCTCTACGGTTTGTTCGAAGCGGTAAAGAAATTAAATCGCTAGAATTATTTATGCGCAACTATCGCTAATAATAACCCTATTTGTAATTTGTACATTGTAATTTGTACATTTTAGAAGGAGTATAATGTTTCAAAAAACAATCGATCTTACAGGAAAAAATGTAGCAATTACCGGTGCGGGCGGCGTGCTGTGCTCGGGTTTTGCCAAGGCGCTTGCCGCGGTGGGCGCAAGGGTAGCTTTGCTCGACCTCAACACGCAAAAGGCGGAAGAATATGCCGCCGACATACGCGCGGAAGGCGGTTTTGCCAAGGCATTCTATGCCAATGTGTTGGATAAGGCAAGTCTCGAAGACTGCTACAACCAAGTGGTGTCGGAGCTGGGCGGCGTAGATATCTTAATTAACGGCGCGGGCGGCAATCATCCTCTGGCGACTACCGCAAAAGAATATTATGAGGCGGGCGATCTCGACAAGGAGGACCTCACGACCTTTTTTACGCTGCCTGCCGAGAGCATTAGAAAGGTATTCGATATCAACTTTACGGGTATCTTGCTTACCACGCAGGTGTTTGCAAAAGGCATGGCCGAGAAAGGCGGCAGTATTATCAATGTTTCCAGCATGAACGCCTTCCGTCCGCTTACCAAAATACCCGCTTACAGCGCGGCAAAGGCGGCCGTGTCCAACTTTACGCAATGGCTTGCCGTTCATTTCGCAGATGTCGGCATTAGGGTTAACGCGATTGCCCCGGGATTTTTTTCCACCAACCAAAACAAAGCGCTTCTTTACGACGCCAACGGGGAACTTACACCCCGCTCGCATAAAATACTCAGTCACACCCCAATGAACAGATTCGGTGAAACCGACGACTTAACAGGTACGCTTTACTGGCTTGCAGACGATGCTTTTTCGGGCTTCGTCACGGGCATTGTCGTGCCGGTAGACGGTGGTTTCAGCGCCTATTCTGGTGTATAGGCAAAGGAGATACAAAATATGAAAGTAACTATATCGGGATTTTATGACGAAATCAGCTTCAAATTGGACAACCAGCTTGACGCGCTCAAAGAATTGGGTGAAACTTATATGTGCCCCCGTACCATAGACGGCAAAAATATCGCCGACTACACCGCCGAAGAGTTTGCAAAAACCGTCCAACCCAAGTTGGATGCCGCGGGCATCAAATTCAGCTCGATTGGCAGCCCCATCGGCAAAGTGAGCATCACAGACGATGAAGGGTACCAAAAGCAATTGGTCAAGCTGGCGGAGCTTGTTAAAATAGCCGAACTGATGGACTGCAAGTATATCAGGATTTTCAGTTTCTTACTGCCCTCTTATGATGACCCTGCCATGTATCGTGACGAAGTAATGAAGAAGATGCGCGGCTATCTGGATGTTGTAAAAGGCTCTAAGGTTATCCTTTTGCACGAAAACGAAAAGGGCATTTACGGCAACATTGCCACCCGTTGTTTGGACCTTTATCAAACCATGGACGACCCGCAACTTCAACTTATTTATGATGCGTCCAACTTCATCCAATGCGATGACGATCCTGTCGCCGCATTCGAACTACTGAAGGATTATGTCGTTTATTATCATATCAAAGATTGCGACAAAGAGACTAAGGTCGAGGTTCCCGTTGGTACAGGGGACGGCAATTACGATTATATTCTTTCAGAACTAAAAAAGCGCGGATACGAAGGGTTTATGACGCTGGAGCCGCATACCGCAAAATACGCCGTCCTTAGGCGACCGGTATACTTTATCCCCTTTATGCCATTCATTTTGGCAAAGTTCTATAAAGCGTTCCGCAAAATCGATGCCACGCTCGGCAAAAAGGCAACCCAAAAGGTAACACGCAAGGATGTATTCTTCATCCAATACGATTATCTCAACAAATTGATTAAGGAGGAGGCAAACTAATGGATAAAATTAGATACGGCATTATCGGAATTGGCAAAATGGGCTCACTGCACTGTATGCGTTTTAAAGGCAAACTGATAAAAGGCGGCGCGCTTACTGCGGTTTGCGATATTTCGCCCGAAAGACGCGAATGGGCCGAGAAGAACTTCCCCAAAGTGAAGTTCTTTGAAGACTATAAAGAGATGATGGAGAGCGGTCTTGTGGACGCTGTATTGATTGCGACACCGCATTATCTGCATCCCGAAATGGCGAAAGCGGCCTTGTCGAGAGGGTTGCACACGCTTATCGAAAAGCCCGCGGGCGTATTTACTTCCGCTATTCGCGAGCTAAATGAGTTTGCCAAAGAGAAGAAAGACCTTGTCTTTGGCATCATGTACAACCAACGCACCAACAAACTTTATCGTTATGCGAAGATGCTGGTTGACAGCGGAAGACTGGGCGAGATGAAGCGCATTAACTGGATTATTACGGACTGGTACCGTCCGCAAGCCTATTACGATCAAGGCGGCTGGAGAGGCACTTGGGTAGGCGAGGGCGGCGGCGCTCTCATCAATCAATGTCCGCACCAGTTGGACCTCTTCCAATGGCTGGGCGGCATGCCTTCCAAAATTATCGGGTATGCCAAAGTGGGCGTCAAACGCGACATCAATGTCGAAAACGATGTTACAGCGTATTTCGAGTATCCCAACGGAGCAAGCGGCGTGTTTATAACCTCGACGCATGACTTCCCCGGCACCAACCGTCTCGAAATCGACGGGGACAAAGGCAAACTGGTTATTGAAAACAACAAACTGACTTTTACCGAGCTTGCCGTAAGCGAGACCGAGTTCAACGCAACCAACAAAAAATTCATGCCGAAAATCCCCGTCAAGAAAAAGCATGTGGTAAGGATATCGAAACTTGGACAGCTTGCCCAATTGGTGTTCGGGCAGCACACCGAGATTATCCGCAACTTCACCGCGGCAATTCAGGATGGTAACCCAATGATTGCTCCCGGCGAAGACGGCATCAACGGCCTTACGGTCTCCAACGCTATCCACCTCTCGAGCTGGTTAAATGAACCCGTCACGCTCCCGATAGACGAAAAACGCTTCGAAGAAGAGCTTGCCAAGCGCATCGAAGAAGAAAAAGAGTTGAACAAAAAGAAAGTATAATCAATTATCTCATTTACCGAATAAAAAATAGCAATAAAGGGTTGTCTTGCAAACGGGACAACCTTTTTTGTATACATATCCCTCTTGAAAAAAAGGGCGATATTGATTATAATGATAAAAGACTTATTAACGAAACAATAATGCTTGCTTGCCAGCATTTTTGTGAAGCTATCAATTAGGTATCATACCCCGCCCCTTGGGGCGGAATCGCGCTTAGCGCGGTGCAGGGGCTTGCCCTGCGGTATCATACCGATTATTTTTGGAGGAAGCGATGAAAACAAGATGGTATAAAGACGCGGTGTTTTATCAGATTTATCCCCGCAGTTTCTGTGACAGCAACGGTGACGGAGTGGGAGATATCAGAGGGATTATCAGCAAGCTGGATTATCTTAAGGATTTGGGCATTAACGCCATTTGGCTTTCTCCTGTTTACAAGTCCCCCAACGACGACAACGGCTACGACATTTCGGATTATCGCGATATCAATCCCGAATTCGGTACCTTGGACGACTTCAAAGAGATGATATCGGGCATGCACGAGCGCGGCATCAAATTGGTGATGGACCTTGTCGTCAATCATACTTCCGACGAACACGCATGGTTTACCGAAAGCCGCAAAAGCAAGGACAACCCTTACAGGGACTATTATATTTGGCGCAAGGGCAGAGGAAAGGACGGCAAAAAGCCGCCTAACAACTGGACTTCACGGTTTACGGGCAGCGCGTGGAAGTACGACGCCCAAACGGAAGAATGGTATCTCCATTTGTTCGGCGAAAAGCAACCCGACCTCAACTGGGATAACCCCAAAGTGCGGCAGGAAGTCGTGGATATCTGCAACTACTGGCTCGCAATGGGGGTAGACGGTTTCCGTTGCGATGTAATAACCTATATCAGTAAGACGCAAGGCTTACCGATGGGCAAGTGGAATCCCGTCATGTGCGGTGACGAGCATTTCGTATTGGGACCGCATATTCATGAATATCTCAACGAAATCAACCGCAAGGCTTGGAGCAAATACGATACCATGATTGTGGGCGAGGCAATCGGCTGCAAGGTGGGCGACGCCGAGAGCATTATTGCCGAAGAAAAGAACGAGCTGGATAGCGCCATCACTTTCGAGTTGATGGAAGTCGATATGAAAATGAATTTCTTCC
>JAQVTZ010000083.1 GCA_028699795.1 Clostridia bacterium
CTTGCGGCCTTCTTCTACCGCGGACACAATGGTCGCAAAGTTGTCGTCTGCAAGTACCATATCGCTCGCGCCTTTGCTGACATCGGTACCCGTAATGCCCATGCCGACACCGATATCGGCGGCCTTGATACTGGGGGCGTCGTTGACACCGTCTCCCGTCATTGCCACCTTTTTGCCCGAGGCCTTAAAAGCCTTTACGATACGGACTTTGTTTTCGGGACTGACTCTGGCGTAAACGCAGATGCTGTCGAGCTTACTCATGAATTCTTCGTCGCTGAGTTTGTCTAGCTCTGCCCCTGTGATAACTGACATGCCCTCTTCTAGTATGCCTATCTCTCTTGCGATTGCGGCGGCAGTGTCTGCGTGGTCGCCCGTAATCATTACGGCGCGCATCCCCGCCTTTTTGCATACGGCCACCGCGTCCTTGACTTCGGCGCGGGGCGGGTCTATCATGCCCACAAGCCCCACAAACACCATTTCTTCTTCGGCGTCTTTAGGAGTGACATCGCCAAACTTCACCGCTACGCCCAAAACGCGCAAAGCTTTGGTCGCCATCGCTTTATTCGCTTGTCCAATGGCTTCGACATCTTTTTGTTCTATCTTTCTGACGCCCGATGCGGTATAAAGATAGGCGCATTTTTTAATGAGCAAGTCCGGCGCGCCCTTGATATGGGCTACCTTGCCTTGCGGGGTATCGTTAATGGTAGACATCAACTTTCTGACGCTATCGAAGGGATTTTCACCAACTCGGGGGTATTTCTCCGTAATATCCGTACGCCCCGTGTTTCTTGCGTACGCGACAAGCGCCGTTTCGGTGGGGTCGCCTATCAATTTGTCCTCTACAACCTTGGTATCGTTGCAGAGCACCATGGCTCTTACCAACAATTCTACCGCCTCATCGCTCTTCTCTTCGCTGTCCTTGAAGATTCCGGTGTCGGGGGTATAGAGCTCTTTAACAGTCATTTGGTTGAGCGTCAGAGTACCTGTTTTGTCCGAACAGATAACTTCACAACATCCCAATGCCTCTACGGCGGGCAGGTTGCGTACAATGGCTTTTTTTTCGGACATGCGTTGTACGCCGATGGCAAGCACGATAGTTACGACTGCTGGCAAGCCTTCTGGGATCGCCGCGACGGCAATAGCAACCGCAGTCATAAACGAGCCGGAGATAATGCCGACCACATCGGCATTTTGTACACCCACCAACCCTCTGATAATTGCCGCGGCAAATATGACAACCGCAATGGCAAGTACCACAACACTTAAAACTTTGGCAGTTTTGGAAAGTTGTACTTGCAACGGAGTGTCTTCGGTTTCGCTTTCGCTCAGCATTTTGGCGATTTTACCAACTTCGGTGTTCATTCCGGTGGCAATCACAACGCCTTGTCCTCTGCCATAGCTGACGATGCCCGTACTATAACACATATTGGCCCTATCGCCCAAAGGCGCTTCGGGGTCCGAGATATCCGCAATATCTTTTTCGGTAGGAACCGATTCACCCGTAAGTGCGGCTTCCTCAATTTTCAAACTTACGCTTTCGAAAAGCCGCATATCCGCAGGCACAATATCGCCTGCTTCCAAAACGACCACATCGCCTGCGACGATGTCTTCGCTCTTTACTTTGGTCACTTGTCCGTCGCGAAGCACCTTGGCGTAGGGCTTATTAAGGCTCTTAAGCGCATCCATCGACGCTTCGGCTTTGTTCTCTTGCACCAAACCAATAATGGCGTTGACGATAACGATTAAAAGAATAATGCCGCTATCTACGAGTTCGGAATATTCTTGTTGCACAAACGCGATAATCGCCGAGACTGCGGCTGCCGCCAACAGCACGATAATCATCACATCTTTAAGTTGGGCAAAGAACTTTGTAAGAAGAGATTTCTTCTTTGCTTCTTCAAGCGCGTTCTTGCCGAACTTTTCTAATCGTTCAGCGGCTTCTTGTGAAGTAAGACCAAGCTTTTGGGACTTGGTCTCCTCGAGTGTTTCGTTTACAGAGAGAGTATGAAACGGTCTCATCTAAGCTTTAATACCTTCCTTTTTCTTTTTTTTGCGTTCTTTTATTTGAACTTTTAGCGCGTTCAAATAAAAACGAAGAACCGCTTTCTTTCCTTCGATAAAAGCGGGATTCGCATTTTCTATTGTAACATATTTTACGCCGAGTGCATCTAAAATTTTATAGAAACGCTTGAGGCGCAATGTAAATTCGTTATAATTGGTGCTTTTGACACTACTCCAAGCCCGTTCTGCCACCGCGCAAAGTCTGGGATAAGTTTGTTTTTCGAGTTGTTCTTCCGTATCGACATATTCTGTCCAGAGCGGCGCCTCCAGTCCCAAGAGATAATTTTCGCTCTCCACACCCTTGACTCCTATATTATAAGTGTAGGTCTTTTTTAAGGAAGTCATTCCATAAGGATAGTCCAAATAATAGCCGAAGAACGGACTGTAAATGACGGGTCTGCCCTTTGCCGCTTCTCTTGCCGTCGCAGCATTGCATTGTTTGGACTCTTTCCAATGGTGCATCACAATGCTGTCTTTGATATTTTCGGCTTTCATGCCATCATTCCAGTTAATGACCGTTTTGCCTATCTTCTCTAGACGCTCGCAAAGCGCGTTCATCATATACGCCTGCAACTCGTCTCCATTCTTAAAACTGTTTTCCACCATCCTTTTGGCACAGTCGGGACAGGCGTCCCACTTGTCACGGGGCGCTTCGTCGCCTCCTAAATGAAAATATTTGCACGGAAACAGTTCCGCCGCCTCTTCCAACACTTCGCCCAGCATAGAAATTACGCTGTCTTTTCCCGCGCATGCGACATTTTTATGGATGCCGGGGCCTTCGGATACTTTAACCTCTTTGCCGTCGCAAGACAGTAGGGGATAGGCCGCGATTGCCGCGGTCATATGCCCCGGGATATCGATTTCGGGGATGACTTCTATATAATGCTGTTTGGCAAACCGAACGATTTCTTTGATTTGTTCACGGGTATAAAATCCCGAAACAGGCTTGCCGTCGCCCATTGTCTGTTCCCTTTTCGCGCCGATTTCGGTAAGTAACGGATACTTTTTGGATTCTATCCGCCACCCTTGATCGTCTGTCAGATGCCAATGGAACACATTCAGTTTCAGCATCGCCATCGCTTGAATTTGCTTTTTGATGGTTTCAATGGTGAAAAAGTGCCTGACGCAATCCAGCATATATCCTCTGTGCTGATATTTGGGGAAATCCCATATCTCGATATTGGGCAATTTCTTTTCGGTATAGAGCTGTTTTAGCGTGATTTGGGCGCGGAAAGCGCCTTCTTCGGTACCGCAATAAATCTTGATGCCCTCGTTATCGATCAGTAACCGATATCCCTCTTGCCCGTGTCCTTCTTCAAGGAACCGCTTTGCTTCCGTAGGCTGATAGAGATATTGCTTTTGGGACAATAATCTTACTCTTTGGGGTTTGGGTACGACTGATATCATATTGTTTTCTCCTCCCGCATTTTATTCTTGTTCTTTTAATACCAAACTAAAGTCGGGCGCGTTGTGGTCGGAGACACCGTCCGACACCTCCATCTTCAGATGTATCGAGTTCGCCTCTCCGTTTAGAAACACCTTGGCAAGGCCACCCTCCCCCGTGAGCGGGTCTGCGCCGTTTTTGCTGTAAAATAAAAGGCTTACTTTTGTTTCGCTCTCGTGCACCGCGACATCCCAGCTATCGGGGAACTTGTCTTCTTTGCCCGTATAGGTCATACCGTTAAGCGTAAGTTCTACCTTTACGGCGTAAACAGACATCTTATCTAACCCGTTAAGCCCGAGAACAACCGCTTTTTTGCCGTCTTGCTCTTCTTTTGTCGCGGCAAGCCTAATCGGTGTTGTGACGCTTGCCTTATAGTTTACACTATAGATAAAGTTCACGGATGCGCCCAGATAGGTTATCGTAAGGGATTTATTGTTGCCGGTTGTGCTGACATCCCATCCCGAAATCCAACTTTGTTCTACTTTGAGCTGCTTGGTAGAGCCGTCGACATAAGTTGCTACAATATAAATTCTATCATAATCAAGCTGCTCGTCCAAATCATAAACTTCTTTGAATGAACCGCTTACAATCCGAATATTCTCTACGCTTTTTGTGTCTTTGTTGCAAGCGCAAAGCGTGAGGCAAAGCACCCCGATTAGTATAACCGCTATAAAGATGCTAAAAAAATTGGTCTTTTTCATAGCAGTTCTTCCCTTTTCTTTCCTATTCCGTCATTTATGAACGCTTTTGCCATCTGGTTTAGCGGACTGACGGGAGGCGCAGCTTTTCTTGCCCAATTGACGAAATCGGTAAGCGTAAACACGCCATCTTTGTCATAGTCGGTCATATCTCTGTCATACTCTCCCGAAATCAGCCCCAAAGCAAGCGCGGCGACATCGTCTTCGTCCAACACACCGTCGCAATTTGCGTCCCCTTCTAAATATAGTTGATACGACAACACGACATAGCCGGCTTGGTTGACAATTTGCAAAATGTCGTCTGAGCGCAATATTTCATCGTCCATATCATTCAACGCCAAAAATTGTCCATTCGCTTTTTTTATCCTTGCCCAAAGATACTCGGCCACCGTTAGATTCTGTCGCAATTCTTCCGCGGTCATAGAATGATTGTAGACAATTGAGTTTTCTTTTTGGGTGAGAAAAGAACTCTCCGCAAGGCAATAGGTGCTTTCTTGTTTGGCGCCCACCGTTACATTAAAGGTCGCTGTCGCGCTGCCGATGCTGAGCGTAACGGTCTGTTTGCCTACCGCCTTGGGGTTGTACGAACAGGCAACCGCACCGATTGCAGTGCCTTCGTATGTTTTTGTATCGCCCGAGGAATAATGAATTATTAAGACGCCGCCTATATAAGATAACGCTTGTCCGTAACCGTAATCCGTTTCAAACGGGGCTCTTTGGAGTATCAGAGAAGCGACCGTATCTTGCACGGTAACATCAATGGTCGTTGAAACGCCCTTATAGGTCACGGTGACAGTTTGCGTGGCAATTCGATATTGGTTATATCCCGTTATCGTACAGTCGGACAACTCGATTGTCTGCATCACTTCGTTTGCCATAATGGATACAATCCCGAACGACAACTCCTCTCCGAAATGATACTCCGTCTTCGCGCCCGCGGCTACGCTGATACTTGCCACATAATTAAGCACCGTAACACCAAAGCGGAATTCGGTACCTGTTTGTTTGTGCGTAATTCTTACCGTTTGCGTCGTCATTAAGCGGTTGTCGAAACTCGATACCGTAAAATCGTTTGTGTTAAACGCTATCACTTCCGTATCTCCCGATGCCATCATACAAAGATAATCGGACGAAAAATCGGGTTCCTGTCCAAAAAGGCAAGTGGAAGCGATCGGCGTGTTGACAGTAAGGGATTGTATCGTGTCTAAAACCCGAAGCGTAAACGAAGCGGTCAACTCTCCGCATATCACTTGCACAAGATGCTCTCCAAGTTGTGTGGTATAGAGCCCCGTAACTTCGTACTCGTCGGGCCCCAACAATACGGCGCCTGCTTTCGCCTTAATGCCCGTTACTTGAAGCTCTACGCTTTCGCCGTAAACAATCTCTCTATCGCTTATCGGCACAAGCTCTACCACATAATCTAATATGGTAATCGTCGTATAATCTACTTTATTCCTATAATATACCGTGCATGTTTGCGGAGTTCCCGTAAGTTCGGTATCGTACACTATTCTGTCGGGAGCGCCGCCTCCCGGATCGCCATATTCGTCCACGGTATAGACAACTAAGTCAAGTGTCTGTCCATACAAAATCGTTTTTTCTCCCCCGATATCGATTATCTCGAAAGCGCCGTCGCCGTACACATAAAGCTCGGTATAACGGGACACTACCTCTGTGGTAATTTCGCCCCCCGCTATCATCTTGTTGCGCTTATACTGCAACTTAATCAGGGCGGATCCGGGGCCGTTGTTGGCGGCATTGAAGCTCTCTATCGAATAAAAAATATTTTCTGCGGTATCGGTCCCCAGCTCAATTTGTCTGCCGTCTGTTAATCCGTATGCCACTTCTATCGGCAAAGCACCGCCTACCGTGTAATAAATAAACTCTGGCCAAAGGTATAGATGCCTATCCCCGATGCTGTCTACGCTGTATACATTGACTTGTCCTGCCAATTCGACGGTAAACACGATAATAAAATCGTGCGTCTGTCCGCCCACGATATCGAAGTATTCGACTTTTGTGGGATGCACCCCGCAAAGCATGGGGTCATACCCCGTTATCACGGCATCAGACAGCGGTATGGTTTTTTGCGCACCCGATACCATATACATCAGTATAGGTTCAGTCATTCTTAACGGTTCGCCGTAAAGATAAGTCGTCTTGGTGATAGCATCCCCTAGAATATAAAGCACAATATCCAACACATTTACCGTATAAGACACTTCGTATATCGTTTCTTCCAACTCGAATGTCAGCGTGACGGTTTGGAATCCGACCTCGTTCTTATCGTACCCCGAAACTACCGTGCCCGTTGGCAACGAAGAGGTGGTGGTGCTTCCGTCCGCCCATTCTTTGGTAATGATCATGTTATTGAGGTCCAAACTTTCGTCATATTTATACTCGGTTTTTCCTGCGGAAAACAATTTTGCGTCTTTGATATAATTTTGGACAGTGACAGAAAAGGTCGCGGTGGCGTCCAGATAGCTTATGGTAATGATTTGCTCTCCGCACTGCGTTTTGTCGTATCCGCTTATCATAGACGATACCACGGATTGGTCGCTTGTCGTTTGGTCTTGATAAGTGATTCTAATTTTCCCGCCGCTTTCATCAAAGTCTTCGTTGTATCTGTATACCGTCTTTGTAGGCAATGAAACCACCTCAATCCCGCTTACGGTAGACACGATAACCACCGTGCATTCTGCGCTGTACTGCTCTCCGTCTTGGCTTAACAAGGCGGATACCGTTACTTCGCCATAGCCGCCGCAAGCGGTCAACAGTCCGTTGCCGTTTACGGTTGCCAGCGTTGGATTGACGCTGCTGTAAGTGATTTCGCCATAAACCGTGGCACCGCTGGGCGCATAGACCAACATCAACGCGATCGAATTGCCCTCAACAATTGTAATAATCGGGTCGACAAAAGCAATCGACTCGATTTCGATATATTCCTTTACCGTAATTTCGATTTCGGCGCCAATATCGGTGCCGTTCACTTTGGCAGTAATTGTTGTTGTCCCCGAGCCTACGGCAATCACGGTACCCCCTGCCGACACCGTCGCAACCGAAGGGTCGGCGGACAGGTAAGTCACCTTTTTGTAGGTCGCAGAAGAAGGATAGACGCTTGCCGAGCAAAGAGCATAAGACATTTCGTTTTGGATGCCTAAATAAATTTCGGTACGGCTCATGCTAAATTGGATGCCTTCGGCATAAACATAGTTGTCATGAATCAAATTCCCGATTCCTTCCGTCACATGATAATCGCCGTTCGCGCTGCCTGTAAACAGTACCATACCGTCTTCACGGAGAAACGCCGCATGATGTTCGCCCGCGGCAATCTCAATAATATCTTGCAACTCTGCCACTAAGCATTGTCCCGCGTTATTGACTCCCGCCGCAACAACTGTTTTGTCCGACTTCAGTCCTACGATAAAGTTTTCGCCCGCAGACAACTTAATGATGTCCGTCCAATCCGCTACCGCGTCCGCATTGGCAAGCGTACCTGCCACGGCAACCGTGCCGTCTTCCAATAAGCATGCGGTAAAGGTCGCTCCGCAAGCGACTGCTTTCGCATTATTGATACCGCTAATATTACGCTGTCCGTCTGTGTTTGCGCCAGCCGTATATACCACACCATACTTATCGACCCCTGCAACATGTCTTACCCCTGCCGAAATCGATACGATATCGGCCCAAGCGGCGACATTCAGTTGTCCGTAATTGTTGTCGCCGACGGCAAACACTCTTCCTTGCAGATTGATTGCGTACGACGTGTTGTATCCAGCTTCAATTCTTAGGATATCCTGCCAATTCGTCACATATGCCTCTCCGTAATCGTTAGAGCCGATGCTGACAACTCTGCGTTGCGCGTTAAGCAACAGCGTATGAGAGAGCCCCGCTTTCGCAGAGATAATATTGGAGTATCCTTGTACCGCCCATTGCCCTTCCGTAAACCCACCGCTCCTCTCTACAGTCCCATCCTTTCTGACGCCTAAAGTAATGCGTGAGGCCGCGCTGATATCCGCATGCAATTCCGCTCTGGTCGCAAGAACCTCCTGCCAACTGACAAGTTTCGCAACCAACATACTGTCCAACACCTTTGTGTCATTGTCTCCGTCTGTCACTGAAATCT
>JAQVTZ010000004.1 GCA_028699795.1 Clostridia bacterium
GAAGAGGATCAGTATACCTTGATTGCGACCGTAAACAAAATCAAAAAAACCGTCGAAAGGCTGGACGAAATCGCGAAAAATGACTTGCAAAAAGAGCAGGAAGAGTTTGCCCAAATAATCGATGAGATAATCAGTTATTTGTAAATCAATAAATTTTAATATCATTTTTTGGGAGGAATCTTTTGAAAAAATCTAATAAAGTTTGTATCGTGGCAGGCTCTTTAGTTGCCGTGCTTCTTATCGTGAGCATTCTTGTTTCTTGCGCGTATGCGTTGTTGGTTTACAGAGGAAAAGAAACTTGGTATGCGCAGGCGCTATCCATGGATGATATTTATATTCCCGAAGATATGGACCTCAACAATCTGGGCCTGTTTTGGCTGGATGAGACAGGCAAACGATATCGCTACGATAGCGGGGAAGTGCCTTACGACCCCTCTAAACCGATTGTTCTTTACATACACGGTTGGGGCGGCGGCGGCAGTATCGCCAACCCCGAAGATTGGATTCGCGAAGGTTATAATGTAGGGAATATGCGCTGGGGCGAGCTCTCAACAATATCTCCTTTCGATGCGCAGACCAAACTGTGGGGGATAGATGAAGATTTCTTTTGGTGGGAGCGCAATGGTAAAAGAGAGTTCGATGATGTTCCTTCGCATTGCGTAACGGAAATATTGGCTGCCTGCTACAATGATTTCTTTAAAGAGTACGGATTTTACGGCAAAGAAATCCGTTTTATGGGGCATTCTTTGGGGGCGCAAGCGACATTGGCGATCTCGAATTATATGTTAACTTCTTTAGAAAAAGGGGTGTTTTGCGCCGACTATTTGCCAGATAGAATTACAATGCAAGACCCTTATCTCAGCGACATGTCCGACCCTACAACTGTTGCATGGCTAGAAGGCGAAGATCTAACGGAAGGCGGCTCTAGCAGAATGGCTTATCTCACAGCAAAAGCTTTGCACGAGAGAGGGGTCGCAATCGAAGGGATACGGACTTCCTATGTCAAAGAGCTCGCAGAATTGTTCGAAACGAATTACTACGAAGACATGGCGTCCTATGTTACTTGGGTGGATGTTGCAAGCGACTTTTATCCCGAAGATTTGATTTTTACTAAGAAACACGAGTATGCGCTAGATTGGCCTTCGGACATGTTCGACCAAGGCCTTGTAAAGGATTATAGCTATCAAGAGACCGCTTATGCGTATTCTCCACATTTGCCGACCGCTTACTCTTATGCCCGCGCAGGCACTCTTTATGATATGCCTACCAACCTGTTAGAGGACGATATGTCCGACGATTACCAATATTCGCAGAACATCACTTCCGCCAAAATCGCGGGATTTGCCTTTGCTGACAATAATCTAAACGGCATCAACGACGAAAGGGTAGCTTGCCGTTTGGAAGGCGTAAAAGTAGCCCTTTACGAAGACGGCAAGACCGAACAAATCACCGAAACCCTGACCTCGAAGGGCGGTTATTATGAATTCTTACTGGAAGAATCTTCGTTTGGCAAACAGTATTACATTAAAGTCGAGCTCCCGAAGGGCTATAAAGGCATCGATATCCCCGCACAAAGCGTGAGAGACCAAAACCTTATGAATTGCAACGGAGTCAATAAAAAATTGCGCTCCGAAGCGGTAGAGATAACGGACGCAGGCACATTGCACATCATCCATATCGGCGCAAAAAAGAAATTTACAACAATATTTTCATTAAAATAAAATATAGGGATAGGAGAAAAAAAACGGCTGCTTCATCTTGAAACAGCCGTTTTTTGTGTCACAAACTATTATTATTTAGGTTTGAGGTTCGATAGGTTCTTCTTGCGGTGTCGCGTCCTCGCTTTGTCCCTCTTCTTCTTTGTCGACCTTGCGCATGATCACATATTTGCTCATGGGGAAGATAATCAAGAAGGAAATAAACATCCAAAGAAGTTTGCTTAGTAGACCGCTGATATCCGAATTATGGATAATGCTGTCCATCCATTCAACAAGAATGGGACCGGACCAAGTTTGCACCAAAATAATCGTTACCATCATAATGGAATAAACCGTTATGCTGAACGCCAGATTATTGTTGGCATTGAATGTTTTCTTTCTGTTTGCGATGAACGCAACGATTTGGGCAAGCGTTGTAGATACTAAAAACGCAACCATAGTGCCCAACCCTCCGGTTGTGTCCGGATTGTAATGAAATACAAACCAATCTACCGCTTGGTTGTTTAGCGATTTGAGAATCAGGCTGTTGAGCAACATAAATGATGTGATTTCAACTACTGCTGCAATCGAGCTCATCAAGCTGAATTTGATAAACTGCCAAATGCCTGCATGTTGCGAGATAAATTGTTTGAACTTTTCGGGCAAACTGCCGGTTGCTTTTTTGGTTTTTGCACTATCTTCCATTTTTGTCTCCTAAACACAAAATTTCTTGACCTTATCATTATAGAGGCTAAGGTATAGATTACTATCAGTTAAATCTTTTCGGCGCAACAATGTAACATCATTAACGAGTTGACGCGGAAGCCTTCCGCTTTGTATTTGAATCTAAAAAGCCCGAACTTGAGACTGCGGAGTGCAAGATACAAAAACAACAGATTAAGCGTACCACCGCCTTCTTCTTTGTATTCGAATTGGCTCTTAAATTGCTTTAGGCTCTCGAACTGTTTCTTTTGGTATCCCTTTATGCCAAAATAGCGGTTGGGGCGCGCGGTGTAATAATAGGCGAGCGCCTTGGGTTCGGCAATTGAATCTACGCCCAAATCGCTCATAATAAGCGGGTTAGAGCACATCATAAAAGCGCTGCTTGCGGCCCTGCCCGTAAGAAGATGATCGGCATGACATTCGGTATGGAGCAACGGGTCTGGGCACAAAACGATATCCGGTTTGCGCAAGGCGATTTCTTTTGCGAGCGCTTTGGTAAGGTCGCGGGGGTCGTAGAGGCCGCCGTCTGAAAAAGGCAGAAACACAATATCGGTTACGCCTAACACACTTGCCGCCGCGCGTGACTCTTCTTGGCGGAGTTTGATAAGCGCGTCACCATGCAGGGTGGAAGGCTCTAGCGAACCGTAACGCCCGTCGGTAGCAATCACATAGGATACTTTTTTGCCCATTGCGACTAGTTTTGCCACCGTGGCGCCTGCGCCCACTTCGATATCGTCGGGATGCGGTCCGATAAAAAGATAATTGTCGAAATCGCCTATTTGGGGAATGTTTGCTATTTTTTGAAGTAGAAGTTTATACATGAAAACCCTCCTTACGAAATCCAATGCAATCATCATAGCATAACACGCCCGGTTATTCAATAGCTTAAAATAAGAAATTACCTTTATAAAACCTATGGAACTATTGACATTTTTATGTTGTCACTATATTATTAGTATGTATCTCTGTATGCTTGCAGGTGGAGGTTAAGATGAGAAAACTACCGATAACCGTATCAATCGTGTTGCTGACATTGTTCACAGTCTGTGTTCTTGCAGGCTGCGAACTTGCCGACGCGGATGCGGTCACGCATGTTACGGCGGTGCAAATAGAAGACACCAATGTTTATATGGCTCCGTACGGAGAGCCCAGCGAATTTTATCTTAAGCCGTGGGTGATGCCCTCGGATGTCGCCAATAAGGGAGTAACTTATCGTGTTCTCGACCCTGCGGACAAAGTTTATGCAACAGTAGATACCACCGGAAAAGTTACGGCCACCAGAGCCAAAGAAGAAGGCACCGTAGTCGTGCGTATTGCAAGCACGGACAACCCGAAAGCATATTTGGATATCAATATCACCATCGAAATTGCCGCGGTAGAAAAAATCTCGTTTATTCCTTCCGAAGTCAATTTGTTGTTGGGTGACACTCCTACCCCTATCCAACCCGTTTTTACGCCTTATCATGCGATACTCGGCCGCAATGTCAGCTATATATCGTTAGATGAAGAAGTTGCTACGGTGGACGCTTTGGGTAATGTAGACCCTGTGGGCGTCGGAAAGACAACCATATGGGTGACCGCTTCCAACGACCAAAACCTGAGCGAAGAAGAGTTGGTAAAAGGCAATTTACAGCTCAGTGTTAGTTATACTCCACCCAACTATAAGCTGAGCATCGCCAATCCGGCGCAATCGTGCAAACAAATCATTGGCGCGGCATCCGAAATTACGCTTGCGCTGGACAAAATGGATACGACCTGCGATCCCACTCCCACTATCAGATGGAGAGTCGCGGGCGCGCCGATTCCCAAAACAGAAGATTACAAAATTATTACTTATTTACCTACCGACCTGCCCCGCGGCGAATACACCATTCAAGCAACAGTGACCGATGCAAGCTCCCAAGAGCAAGTATTGTATTCCGATATGATTTATGTCTACGAGATGCTTACGGGCATCGATATCATGGTGTATAATACGCAGGAAGAATTGCAGAATTTGGCGGTCAATGATACTTTGCGGATGGAAGTCAGTTATTCGGCAAACCAGTATCCGCCCGACAACTACAGATGGTCGGTATACAGAAACGGACAACTGTACGAAACCAAAACTTATGCGGTGAATACGTTCTATTACAAAATCAAAGACCCCGGCGAATATTCGTTTACTTGCGAAGCAATTATACAAGGGAAAGGTTCGGGTGTTACCAGATCCACCAGTACCTTCGAGAGCGGCGCCGCAATAGTGGGCAACGATATTTATAATGTCTATGTGACAGCGCGCAAACTCAATACCGATATCGTGCCGTATGTGGCTTGGAATCCTCTATATTATAATGCTTCTTATACGGCTACCATCCAAACTACAGATAGCAGAGTATATACGCTAAGCAGCTCTGACGCCGAAGACATGCAGTATTATACACAAAACGGATTGTATATTCCCGCATACATTGCGACACTTTCCGATTCGTTCTCGGTGACATTGCGGAGCAGCCGATATGGTTGGACCGAAACCAAACACTACGCGGGCGATATCACGATTACCAATGAAGACAGACAGTATTTCGATACGCTGGTAGCCGATTTCGACGGATACATCCAAAACATGGAAGAAATGGGAAGACTGTTAAACTATGTCAATGTATTCCGTCCCGAAGAAATACGAGACGGAGACTGGTATCGCATGACACTCAAAATCCCGTTTGATTATGACGCTGTTTCCCCAGACACATATCCGTTGCCTGCGGGAAGCCCCGTTGTAGATCCTGCTTATCAAGATGTCATGAATGTTGTATTTGCGGCGTTTAATTGCTATGGCGACAGTGTGGTGTATACGCCTTCGGCTTATTACGACCTAAACAAAAGGGAGCTCGAGTTGTCGCTGAAGTTTGAAGCGGAAGACGACGATATGACGGCCACCGATCCTGCCGAAAACGGTATGTATACGAACGAAAATGTTATTCTGCATTATACCGATTCGCCCAGAAGCGCGGACAGTTTGCCTATCGACAGCCTCACTAGAACGATGGCGGTAGAAACAGGAATGCAGCTCTATTATGCGGTTGCACTGGGTTATCGACCGATTCCCGCAGACGACAGTTCCGCAGAGCTTCTTTACGAAGAGGCGCGCGGCGTCTTACGGCGCATTATCGGCAACCAAATGACCGATGCCCAAAAGGTGCATGCCATTTACGACTTCTTAACTGCGGAAATCATTTACGACAGATGGCTTTCCCGTCAAGACCTTTCGACGGAGCCTAATATCGTTTACGAGAGCTTCCATCTCGAAGGCGTATTCTTACGCAAACTGGCGGTGTGTGACGGTATCGCAAAAGCGTTTACGCTGCTTTGCGGCATGGAAGGGATTGCTTCGGTTAAGATTAACGGTGTTGCAAACGGTATCGGCCACGCATGGAACAAAGTGCTTGTAGACGGCGCATGGTATGTTGTAGATGCGACTTGGGGAAGTTATTTAAGCGGCAATATCGAGTTGCAAACCCACCGTTACTTGCTTACAACAGATGCGGCAATACAAGCTACACATATAGCTTACGGCAAACAACAGCTTACCAAGATTACTATCCATCCGGTATATTACGGCGCAGAATTTATGGTAGGCGCGAACGCCACCATAGATACCGATGCCGAACTTTCCGCTTTGGTGATTTATATGTATGACAGGTTGGATGAAATGACGGATTCCATTTGGGTGGACTTTGTGTTAAGCGACTCGTACTACGCATCGTTTGACGGTGTCGGCGTACATGCCGGATTGAGCGGAGTTGTCTCCGAGGCGTTAAGCGATTATACGGGGTTGCGGTATTCCATCGATGCCAACAGCACACAAAAGTATGCGGCAGTCAGATTAGAGCTGAGATAGATTACGGGATCATGCCGTTAGTTAGATGGATGGGAGCGTTGGAGGATGTTTACTTATCGGGAAGGGATATGTTTTTTGGGGAAAACGCTGGAGCTTACAGGCAACGGTATCGCTCTTGCCGTGACTTTGGATGTGGGTCCCAGAATCATTTCTTTAAAGAAGCCGACAGGCGACAACCTTATGTTTGAGGACATCGCTGACGCCATTTGCAAAGACCGCTCGGCAATTTATGGCAAAAACAAGACTTGGCACATTTACGGCGGACACCGTATTTGGTTGTCTCCCGAAAACGAAGCGACATATTATCCCGACAACGATCCTGTAAACTATACGATTACAAAATATGGCGCTGTTTTCACCCCAAAAGCTTGGAGTAAGGCAGAAGTGCAACCCGTATTGGAAGTGCGGTTGCCGCAAGAAGGCGGCGCCGATATCGTGATGGGAATGACCAATCTTTCTGGGCGCGCCCAAAACCTTTGTCTTTGGTCGCTTACCGCATTAAAGTCAGGAGGATTGTTAGAGGCCGATTTGCCCTGTGAGGATGCGGGATATCTTCCTAACCGCAACATTGCGCTATGGTCTTATACGGATATCAATGACTCCCGTCTAACATTGACCAATCGAAAGATATTGATTAAAAGCTCCCCAAAGGAACCTGAACCTCTTAAGTTAGGATACTATAATCCCTTTATCTATATCAAATATACTTTCGGCAATACCGTCTTTGTCAAAACCGCAAAGGCGGAACACGGCGCGTACCCAGACTTCTTTTGCAATGTCGAAACTTATACCAATCATTTGATACACGAAGTCGAAACACTATCGCCGATTGTAACAATCGATAGCGGTAAAACGCTATGGCATACCGAACACTGGGAGTTGATTTAAAGGAGGGAGAGGGATGTTGGATCAAAACTATCAACCTATGTTTTTATTTTATAAGGAATTTCGCGAGGGCGTTTCCAGAGAAGGCGGAAAGCCTTTCTTTTTGGGGTTGGAGCGGGATGACGGCGGCAGAAAAGTTTTTAGAACGGAAATTTTTAAAAATCCCGAGTGGAACGAATTGAATTTCAGAATGGTAGAGCGTTTGGCAAAGTTTATGTTATGGAGCTATGGCGGTTACCGTTTTTATGTGTTGGGTGACCGAAAACTTTACAAAGAACTTAGACAGGTGTATTCGGCAAACGGAGCAAGAGCCTTTGATGCCGCTTTTATGGAGAAGGTATACCGCAAGCCGATGGAATTTATATTAGTAGAAAATGCGGCGGACTTTCCCCGAGAAAAAGAAAAGATCGTCTATCCCAAAGCGGTTGCAAACGGATACAGAATCGGCTTTGATGCGGGCGGTTCGGACCGTAAAGTGACGGCGTGTATTGACGGAAAACCTGTGTACGAAAACGAAACGGTCTGGAATCCCAAGTTAAACGCCGACCCCGCATACCACGAGAGCGGAATTGCCGACAGCATAGACAAAGGATTGGCTGCGTTAGGCGGCAGAGTGGACAGTATTGGCGTATCTACTGCGGGGATTGTCATCGATAACGAAGTGAGGGTGGCTTCGTTGTTCCGGAAAATACCCGAGCCGTTGTTCGATACAAGGGTTCGGCCTATTTATAAGAATTTATCAATAAAATACGGCTGCCCCGTTGCCGTGGCAAACGACGGGGATATCGCCGCGCTTGCGGGAGCCTACCAAACAAACGAAGGAGAGCTTTTGGGCACCGCAATGGGCACGAGTCTTGCCGGAGGCTATATCGACAAAAACAAGGGCATCGCAGGGTATCTAAATGAGCTTGCTTTTGTTCCGGTAGACGCGAATCCCCATGCCGCAGTGGACGAATGGAGCGGTGATGGCGGAGTAGGTTGCCTTTATCATTCGCAAGACGGCGTAATACGGTTGGCGCGAGAAGCGGGAATCGATTTATCCGCACATGAGACGCCCGCCGAAAAGCTGAAAGCGGTACAAAAGTTGGTGGAACAAGGAGACGCCGCGGCAGACGCCATCTTTGATAGGATGGGGGACTATTACGGGTACTCCGTTCTTTGGTTTGCGGAATTTTACCCAATAAAGAATGTGGTCTTTTTGGGGCGTGTTGCCAGCGGCAAGGGAGGCGAAATAATATTAAATAAGGCAAAACGGATTCTCGAAAAATACGACTCCCGCATCCGCATTGTTTTGCCGGACGAAATGTCGCGGAGATTGGGGCAATCCTTTACCGCAGCCGGATTATAATCTTATGGAGTGAGAGATGAAACTGAACAAAAAGAGTGAAATCGTACATGGTCAAAAACAAATTTATACCGATATGGTAATTGCGGCCCATCAAGACGATATCGAAATCATGTGTCCCCAAGGGATAATTAAGGGATACCAAAACAGCACTTTCGGGCTGGTTGCAGTTGTTGCAACCAACGGTTCAGGAAGCCCGAGAGCGGGGAAGTTTGCCGCAATGACGGATGCGGAAATGATGAAAGTGAGACGACTAGAGCAAATTGCCGCCGCAAAAACGGGAGACTATGCCGAGCTTGTGATGCTAAACTTTACGAGTGCCGAAATAAAGAATCAAACGAATCCCGAACCTACCAATGACATTGTCGAAATGATGTTGTTTTATCGCCCTCAAACCATGTATATTCATAACCTTGCGGACAAACACCCCACCCATGTGGGCACGGCATTAAGATGCATCGAGGCTATCAGAAAAATACCGAAAGCGTTGCGCCCTTCCAAGCTGTACGGATGTGAGGTCTGGAGAGGATTGGACTGGCTAAACGACGACGAAAAAATCGTGTTCGATGTCAGCGGCAACGATAAGCTGCTGCAAGATGTGCTTGCGGTATACGAGTCCCAAATTGCGGGAGGCAAACGTTACGATCTTGCGACGCTGGGAAGAAGGCGCGCGAACGCTACCTACAGCGAGTCACACGGTGTAGATGCCTGCACGCAAGCGGCGTATGCGATGGACTTAACGCCGCTTATCGAAGATGATACGCTTTCTCCCCGTGAATTTATACGAGCGGCAATCGAAAGATTTAAAAACGATATATTATTTTAAATAAATTAAAAGTAAATTTAAAATAGGTCATCAGTTTATGATTACCTTTTTAATCTTTTTGTAAAAAGAAAGTAAATACATGATTTGTTTTATTTGAAAATTAGTTGTAGAGTTCTGCTAATATTGCGAAAAACCACTAAATATTGTGTTTTTCAAAAAAATGCGGACATTATAATTTAAAAGTCAGCAAAAACATTATTGACAGCGGAATATATATATAATATAATAAACACAAGAAAAAGAGGCGGGGTGCTTCCCAAACGGGAGCTCCCTGTTTGCGTTTTTAAAAGACGGCACATACCTTCTGGAGGTTATGTATGAATAAAAATAAGCTTTTGGCAATCATCTTGATTCTTGTGTTGTGCGCGACACTTATTATTGCAATGGCGTCGTGTTCACCCCGCGAAGAAGAATATTTAGACGATGTTACAAGGGGCGAACCTATCGTGCCCCCGCCGGTAGAGATTGTCAAACCTTTGGCAAGCGAAGAAGCAAACAGCGCTTTGGTAAAGGCTTTCAACAACAGTAAGCTTAAGTATCCTTCAAGCGAGAATTCAGAATGGTATGTTATTGACCTCCGTTTCAAGTATTTTCTAGAAGATTATACAACCAGTCCCAGCACAATCAAAAATTACAATGCGGTGTTCCAAGCGAATCTAAACCGATTTAATAACAACAAAAGCGAAGTTTTTATTAGAATTACGGATATTGTCAGCGAAGAAGTCGTGTTGGGCTTCTATTATGCCGACAACACAACATTTATTGACTACGGTGACAAAGAATATTATACCGAAGAACTAAACTTTACCACGGTTGCTTATCTTTTGGTAAATTCCTTAGGCAATCTTAGCCTCCCCCAAGCGATACTTTCTTTCATTACCCCGTCGGACGAGTCGGGAGCCTCGGTAATCGATACGGGAATTGCGATGTTGGACGAGTATTCCTTCGTCAAATCTTTTCTATTCGATTTTGAGAGTATCAAGCAAGTTACTTACCAAGACGGAGCCAAACAGGATATTGTCGTCCCTTTTAATATAGAATTACTTACCGAGTTTCTAAAAAGAGGCCGTATCCAGTTTATGGACTTAATAAATTTAGAGCTTTCATGGACGGGGTTCGGACTACCCAACCTTGATCCCATTTTAGGGCACTTTTTGGGTTTCACGCTAGAGCAAATCGTAAAAAAACCCTGGCCCGAAATGGATTTTACCTTTAGCGCGATTACACAGTTAAGCGATCTCGAAAGAGAAGACGAAGAAGGGAATGTCGAAACTTTTAAAGATTACACCTTTGAGGGCATCGGGATAGAAGTTATCGCAGAAGAAACAGATGAGTTCCCCAACGGCGAATACTATCTCTCCATCAATATGGATCCTTTCCGTATGGGGCTGTCAGACAAGAAAGCCGAAATCAATTTCTTGGGATACGATGTCAATGACGAAGGCAAAGACGACAGATACGAAAAAGGCAGTTTCTTCAATCTTCAACTGGCGGGCGAAATGATGGTAGAGGCCGCGTCACAAAACGATCCTCCCGCTGGTTATGTGCAATTTACCTTAAATGATGTTTTGGGTACTTTTATTGATTTGGGTCCCATGGGGAACATTCCCATTAAATTCGAACAAGAGGGACAACAACAGGTTGCGAGTCACGCTTTCGCAATTGGCTTCGATGCCAAATTGGCGCTCAATGTCGTCAATCCGATGGCAACCAAATTGGAAGCGACATTAACATTCCAAGACGCGCCGTTCCTCAAAATATATCTAGAAGAACAAGTGCTGTACATAGACTGCTCGGAACTTACGGAGTGGGTTATCGATCCTCTAACCTCAGAACCTGTTAAAAAACAAATCATACCTAGTCTTAAACTGACCGATTTTGATCTTAACGGCTTGTTGGGTGGGCTTATGTCAACCTTACAGCCGATATTCGACCCCACTTATACGGACATCGAACTCCCCGATGACAATCCCGAAGCGCAAAATGCCGAAGACGAGCAAGAAACAGTCGAACCCGAAGAAAGCGGGCTCGATATTATGGCGTTAATCGAGTTTGTTATAGACAATATTACTTTCAGCCCCGATACCGCAGATCCGCAAATGCTTACTCTGCATTTAGATAATACGGCCATTAACGATATTTTGGCAATGCTTCTCGGCGACGGCATCTATATGGTAGACGAAAACGGAGAACAGATTCGGGACGAAAACGATAACCCGATCAAAAAATCCATAGGTATTCGTAGTCTGACCTTGTCGCTGGACGAAAAAGATGTGGTTCACACGGTCAAAATTGATGCCGAACTTACAAACGAAGTGATGTTCGGGTTCCATTTGCTCAATTTGGCGTATTTCGAAACACCTGTTTTCCAAAATAGTGTCATTATCGGCACGCCTGCCGCAAGAGCTTCGTTTATCGACATCAAAACTAACAGGTACTATAATGCAGAAGCAACCGGCGTGGTCGAGTTGGGCATGACGCAAGGCACAGAGCTGGATTTAACCGATCTCATTGCGGCCCAATTAGAAAATGTGTTGCTTAGCGTAGGCATTACCGATACCGCCAATCTTACCGTCGGATACAAACTGCTCGCGCAAGTCGATATGTTGGACATTACGCAAACGCAGCTTTCCTTGACATTCTATATTATGGAAAGTGGCAATGCCGAACTTTCGGACGCCAATATTTTCTTGTTCCTTTATATCAATGTCTTTGACGATGCGCTTTACTTAGACCTCAGCCGTCTGGATGTCCTCAAACAAAAGATACCCGCGCTCAATATAATAGGCTCTTTGCCCAAACTCAAGTTTGGTAATCTCGGCATCAAGGAGATGCTCGGCAGTATCGATCTTTCCTCTTTGTTTGGATCCGACGAGGCGGTTAATCTTGCCTTGCAAGCCGCATTTATTGTCCGTGACCCCGTACAGGCGTCTGGAGATTTGCTGTCTTCTTTACTAATGGGTTCTATCTTGGCGAATGCCGAAGGCGAAGAGACCGAAGACGGCGGATTAGATATCATGTCGCTGATAGGGTCGGCAATTGCGGGTGTCAATATCGACAGTAGACTCAACACGCTTATTGTTGCGTTAAACGCGCAGATTCTCTCTACTCTTATGTCTACGCTGCTCGCGACTGATCTTACGCTGCCCTCAGTACAAGGACAGCTGAAACTGCAACTTGTGGGCGTCAATAATACGCTGCCCGACAGTGACGGCTATTTGTCGCTCAAACTCGCCTTATTGGATAGCAAGAACAACGAAACCAAAGCGTTTTTCTTCGACGCCGACCTTTTACGCACCATCCGCCTTGCAACAGGCGAAAAAACCGTGACCATACCTTCGGCGGACGGCACCGCATTCCAAAAGAGTTCGTTTGCCGATTTCAAAGAATATCTGTCTACTCTCACGGTCGGGCTATCGACGACGGGCTCGATGTCGCTTGCGGTAGACGGTGACATCTCTCTTGACTCTTATATAAGCGAATATATCAACGGCTTTTTGGGCAATATGCTACAAGGCCTTGGATTGCAGTTTAATTTCAATAACCATACGATTTTCGATTTAACTTTCGAACTAAAAGCAAATATCAATCTCCATGTTACCACCGGTGAAGACGGTGTCATGGCATTGGATACGAATGCCCTGCTTAATTCCAAACTTGCGCTTACATTATCGGCCAATATTAAAGGGCCCGACAATTCGGTAACCAAAGAAGAGATAATAGGTATTTATTTATTAGACGGTACCGCGTACCTCAATCTCTCCTATTTCGGGATGCCCAGCATCGCAATCAACAATGTGCCGCAACTAATAGAGATGATGGGATTGTTCGCGCCCTCTGCAGAAGAACTCCAAAATGCAGCAGGGACGCCCGAAGGCGTGTTAAACGCTGCCAACCTCGAAAATCCCTCGGCGGTAGCGTTACAAATCCTTATCAATAGCAACCAAATCGCTTTCAATCTTTCCAAAGACATCATTTTGCAGTTGCTTACGATGCTGATGGGCGATACAAGTATGTTGCCTACCACTTTTAAAGATACCGACATTGTAGTCGGCCTTGCCAAAGGCATAAGCTTTAGTGTTACCACAGGGGTAGAGGCGTTTAATCTTTCCTTAAGCTTGGATGACATAGGTCTTTATGTTGCCGAAGACGAGCTGCCTGCAATCGTTCTGCCCACCCTTCCCGACGGACAAGAATTTTATAGAACAGACGCCGAAGAACTTACATCTGTACATATTAAAGCGGAAGGGCATTTCTACTTTACTTCAGAACCCGATGAGGGCAATACAAAAAGGGTGATTTCGCTTACCCCCGCTCTTCAAGGTTTATTGGGGATGCAAGACCTCAATGCCTATCTCGATTTACTCGGGCTTGTGGATGCCAATATCTACTTCTTAGTAGAAGCCGATATCAATATCAATAATATTGTAGACAGTTCGGTAAGATTGGTTTTGGCCTCTCACGAGATTACTGAAGACGGCAATGAAGACGACTATATTCTTACCGCTTATTATCAAGAGGGAGACCTGTATCTCAACACCACCCTGCTGGGGATCGGAAAACTCTATATTAAAGATGTGGACAATGTCTTTACCGCGCTGATGTTTGATGACGAAACGGCGCAGAACCAAGCAATACTTCGCAACGCTCCTTCCAATGCCGAAGGCATGAGTGTAACCAATTATTTGGATATCATGTTTGTGCCGGGCGGTATCTCGTTGCTTGTCACCAAGAGCGCATTGTTTACGGTGTTCACCGCGTTGGGATTAGATCTTTCCGCCATGTTCGAAGGGTTGGATATTCAGGCCCAATTCGATCTCTTTATCAATCCTATCAATGTCAAATTACAAGCCATCATCGGGCAAGAAGGCGCCGCCGACGGCATCCATGTCGGCATCGAACTAAACAATCTGGTTGTTGTTTTCGACAGCCTTATCGTGATGCCAGATTGGGAAGCCGAGGGGTATACGCTTATCGAGTCTCTTAACAGTCTTAAAGTATCGTTAGACGGTTATTTTGACTTAAGCGTTATCGGCAACGAAGAGGGAGAAGACTTCGACTTCATTATGCAGAGAGTCAGAGACAGGTTGGGAGATTCCGCTGGTCTAATCGACATGCAGGAACTCCTCAATTTCGGCCTGTTGCTCAGGGTAATCGGCGGCGAGTACGGCGGTACCATATATTATTCTATTGATGCAGTAATCGATCTTGTCGATATTAACAATCTTAACTTGTCGCTCAGACTCAGCTCCGAAGACGCTTATGTCAACTTCAAAAACACGGGAGACGACAGCGGCCTCGGCAATATCTTGGGCTTGTATATTATCAGCGAAGACGGCAAACTCAACCTCTATTTTGACGGGTCTGGGTTGCATATGCAAAACGAGGCGGGCGAGCCTCTCTTCTCAATCGGCAAAATTAAGATTACCGATCTTAACTCGTTTGTCGGTATTTTCTCGGCGCAAGGTCCTGCTCCGCTCGAACTTCCTAGCAACGCAGAGGGTGAACCGAGTGGCATCGATACTTTGGGGAAAGACATCATTCTATCGATAGCGACCGAGGCCGACCTACAGGCCGCTCCCATTATTGTTAATGTGACGACCGGCGCAATCTATGCGCTGTTAGAAATGATTGGGCTAGATATTTCCGAATTCTTCTACAATTACGAACCTTCAATCCAATTGACCATTGGAGAACCGACCGAAATCGATCCCGTGACACTATTGCCCGTTATCGGGAAAGCGAATTTGATAAAGTTAGACGCGGAACTCAATAATCTGCTGTCCATCAGCGTGGGTATTGCCGAACCTCAAGTGCAACCCAACCCCGATACGACCTTGTTCCAAACAATCGCGCAAGACCCTACTTTCTACCATATTAACGCCTACGAAAACGAGTTGTGGGTTAAGATAAGCTTTAGCGGCAGTCTCGAATTCAAGGCCGAAAACACATCGGAGAATCCCACCGATCCTGCCAACTACCCGATCGATTTCGAAAGGCTTATTCAAACTTTCTTCCAAGAAGCCAGCTTTTCGGCAATACTGAACAACTTGGGCTATCAGACGCGCAGTATCAATTACGACATCCAAGTATCTCTTAATATTAAGGATATATTAAAAGGCAACGAAGGGTTGGTAGACGGCCTCAATGCGCTTATTGTGCTTACTATCGTCGAGGAAGGCAAAGACCTCGAAGATTGCGACAAAATGACCGCATATTTATACGGAGGCCATTTGTATTTGGACCTCACCCCCATACTTGGCGAAAACGGGAAAATCAAAATCGAGAATCTCATTACAAAAATCGATCAAGTAGGCGGAGGCGTATTGCCGCCCGATTATCTTGAACCAGCTAACGCAATCGGCCCTTATCAAGCGACCGATGAAGAGCAAGAAGCGGTAGCGCGTATCATTATTGCTCTCGGCAATACCAACGGACTGTCTGTGACCGCGCTTACCGATGTGCTGGCAATCATGCTTAACGCAATCAATCTCCCGCAATCGCTGGTGAGTGACACCACGGTGAAGTTAGGCGATGTCTTAACGGAAGTTTTCCACGAAAACCTGATGGTGTACGGCCAAATCGCGGGCGGTGACAACGCTTTGGAAGTCGGTATCGAAATCGCAAGCTATTCGCTGACCTTTATGTTCAAGAATATCGTGTTGGATTTCGAAGATTATATGATTGGCAACTACTCGTTCAGAGAGTTGGATTACACCCCGATCGACAGAGATCTCCCCCAAATTTATGTCGACCTCAATATGGAGTTCGGCATCAATATGGATGGCGGTCCTGACGATCCGCAGGAGTATGATTTCGAAGAACTTATTAGCCAATTCGTTAACATCGGTGGCATGCAGATAGAAGTCATCCTTAAGATATTAGAGCAAATTTCCAACGAATTCCGTTTCACAATAAAAGGCACGCTACAGCTTCAGGATTTCTTGAGCTCCGAGCTTGCCATTATCCTGTATAATGCCCATACCGATGAAGAAGTGCTTTCTATCTACTACATTGACAAAGATCTTTATATCGATTTAGAGTGCTTTAACATCCAAAGAGTGCATATTATCGATGCTATCGATTATTTCTCTACTTTGTTCGAGAAGTTTTCGCCCGAGGGCGCGGCCCCCGTAAGCATGATGGAAGCGTTTAACGAGTCAAGCGGCGACCCCGTTCAGCCCGTTGCCACTTATATCAATCTGACGCTTTGTCCCGAAGGCTTTATCATCAACACGGGTCTGACAGCTATTTTTGCCGTGCTTAATCTGTTCGGATTCAGCATGGATGCATATGCCGACCCGATTCAGAGCGTTGGACAAATGGAGCTCGATATCGCATTGTTGTCTCCCTCCGATATCCTCGGCGTAGACATCATCTTCAGTTCTTATGACCCCATTTTAAGCACCGAAACCGAAAAGGTATTGAGCGGCCAACACGCAACGATTCATCTCGGCATTTCCAATCAATACGAAATCAATCTCAACCCCGGAGAGGACGAAAAACTGCTTGCGCCATCGGGATATACGACAATACAAGACTCTATCCCCACATTGGGCATCAAGACCAGTTTGTACTTCCGTCTAGACTTAGATAACGATACCGTTGAAAACATCAACAAAGCGCCGCTTTCGGATATCCTTGACAGCTTTTTAGAGTCGGCAATGAGCAAAATGCTGCTCGAAATGGCTCTCAATATAAGCGGTTATGCCAATGGTGAGCATGCGGTAGACTTCGAGTTCGAAATATTGGCCAATGTAGACCCCTCCAATTTGGGCGCAATCCAACTTCAAGTAACGCTTTATCAAGTGCTTGCCGACGGCTCCAAAATCATGTATCTTAGACTGAATGTAAGCAACAATAACGCTTATATCGACCTGACGCCTTTGGGCGGACCCAAGTTTAAGATAGAAGGCGTGATGTCGATGTTGTTCGGCACCGAAGACAACTATTACGCGGCTTCCAATGCATCGGGCGAACAAGGCGGCAACCAAGAAGCATTCGGCGAAAACGACTCCGCAACGCTTTCGCTTACGGCAGAACTGGTAAATGACGGTTTCTATATCAAAGCTTATAAAGACGCTTTTGTCGTATTGCTCCAGTTGCTAGGCTACTCTTCATTCGATATGTTCAATAATATCACCGCAACAATATTTGCGGTCCCCAAAAACAACACCGTAGAGCTTGGTATCGATGTGGGCCTATGGACACAAAACACCCAAATTATCGGTGTAGGTTTGGGGATGGAAGGGATTGCGCTGCAGTTCGAAGCCTTCAGCGGCGAGCAACTTATTATACCGCTCTCCAGCGAATACAGAACGGCGCAAAACATCGATACAATTTACTTCGAAACACAGTTCAGAATCAATGTCGCAACGGCAGAGGGCAACATTCCTCTGACAAGCCTATATGACTCGTTGCTAGGCGATGCGTATCCTTTGCTTATCAATACTCTACCGGGGTTGTTCGAAATCGAGAATCTGGGCGATACCCTTATTATCGACTTAAATACGACAATCAATATCGGGCTTATTATGCAATACATGGACCAAAGTTCCATGACAGAAGAGGCTTATAAAGAGAAATATGGCGAGTTCGCCTCACTTACCCTGTTTGATGTGATTAACGGGGTACAATTAAGGATAAAAATCAGCAGCGAAGCCGCCCCCGAATCCTTTACAATGGAAATTATCTATTATAAGGATACATTATATATTGATGCCTCGGTGCTGGGGCTTGGAAAAGTTAAGTTCGAAGAATTCGAAGACCTGTTCCAATATTTCTCAGACTTCTTAGCTGGCACTCCGACGACCGAAGAAGAAGAAATCGTTCTTAACGGGCCGTATAATGCCGAAGGCGACGCGCAGGAAGACACCAGACAACTGGTAAAAATCGCGCTCAATATTTTTAAAGGACAAGGTGTTGCGCTCGCATTGGGCAAAGATGTGTTTAGCTTCCTTGGCGCCATGCTGGGCTTAGATATCAATCAATACATTCAAGATGTTATCACCCCTTCTTCCTCAATAAGCTTTACTCCGGGTGCCGAAAACGGCGAAGAAGTATCCCGTTTTAATGTTAATTTCGAACTTGTTGCCAATTCCGCAAGAGTGTACAGTATCGAAAACGGGTATCCCGTCAGAACGATTAACGGCGTGCCTGTGCGGGTCGAAAGAGACGGCAAAACGCTGTATCAGCTTTGCGACCAGTACGGCAATGGTTTGTACCAAGAGCTGTTCGGCGAAGGGGAAGAAGTAACTGGCGTGGGCATCGTGGGCATCACTTACGACATATACGGCAATAAGATTTTCGGCAATCCCGTCTATCAAGATGCAAGCGGCAACGAGGTCATAAAACAGTTGTACGCCTACGCGGACGAGCAAGGCAATATGCTGATGCGCGGCGTATATGTTTTGGCCGCAGAAACAGGCGGCAAAATGTACCAAATCATAGGCGAAAACGAAGGCGGCTATATTTACGGCAACGAAGTATATGTGAATGCCAACAACGACTATGAAACAACCGTTATAAACGGGACGGTCTATTATCTCAAAGCGGACGAAAACGGCGATGCGGTGTACGAAACGGTATACGGCGAAGCAATGGATAAAGACGGCAAACTGACCGCTTACACCAAAGATACAGACGGTACTATTATTTGGGGGAACGAAGTTTATCTCCACGAGGAAGAACCTGTCATAAAAGAGTTGTATCAGTTGGCGGATGCGGAAGGCAACGGGCTGATGGAAGCGGTTTATGGCGAAGGCTTTTATGACGAAGGCGCGATGTCAATCGGGTTCAGTTATGTCTGCAACGAAATGCGTGTAGGCATCGACAACGAAACCGTTAATATGGGCGAATCCACGATTGCGCCGATTATCAGCGTGGACGAAAGAGCCGACTATACCAATTATAACGAATTGGTGGTATACGCATCTCTCAACTTATCGCTTACCTGCGCGCTCAAAGACGGAAAGATTGCGGCGGATTCTACCATTGCGCAGATTTTCAAAATACTCGGGTTAGACACCGTGTTAAATACCGATGTTGTATTCTCGGGCGGCAATGAGACGCTGCAAATCGATTTACGCGGCGAGGTAGGCGTAGATTTCAGCAAACTTCTCTCGCGTAATATGGAAGATGCCAAGATGGCGGTATGCGCTTACTTCGATCTGACTTACATGATCATCGACAACACAACCGATACGGTGTATCACAGCCAAAATCTTGCAAACATATACTTCTTTAATGACGATATGTATGTCGAAATTAACGCGCTCGGCAGGAGTCCCGGTGATACGATACAAGGAACCAGCATCAAGTTTAAGTTTGTTAATTCCAAAATCTACCGAATCTTTACCGAACTGTTCGGTGTAACACCCGAAGAGGAAGAATCTCCCGTCGAGAATGAAGAAGAAGAGCTCGACCAAGAAAACGATCCGTTGGGACTGTATCAACTTACTCGTTCCTTTAATGCAATCGGTAGCGGTGACGCGAATGATCTCGAAAAACTTCAATCGGTTATGCGTTTGCAATCCACAGGATTTTCACTTATTGTCACCAAAGAACTTGCAATTGCAGTCTTACAATCTTTCTTGATTACCGAAGATACTCCCGAAGGCAGCGTGTTGCACGAGCTGGACTTCAATGAGATGATTAACGAAGCGGTGGACGGCGCCGAGGTGGGTGTTTACTTCGACGACAACGGCATGAGTTTAAGACTCAATCTGTTTAAGATGCAGAGCGTGGATGTCGATAACGAAAATTATTATTATGTTACCGCAGGGTACGATATTACACTATCGCTTTTGCATAACAGAGTTGTAGAAGACGATTTCGGCAACGAAGAAACATTGTATACTACCGTATCTTTCGAAGAAGCAAAATATAATGCTTTGTTCGACTGGATGGCATACGATCCCGACTTACAGATATTCTACAGCCAATGCTTTAACTCCAGCGATGTCGAATGGAGATTTACGGTTTCTTTGGATATCGATCTCGGCATCGATTTTGCCGCCTATATCCTCGATTGGAGCAGCTTATTCGCGCTCGAATACGAAGAAACGGCGTTCTTCTTGCAGTTCCTTAACGATGTCGACGGCAGTGTGACGGCGCATGTCGAAGTAGACATGTTGTTTACAAGTCTTACCGATATGAAACTGGATGTCTTACTGACTTTATCGGATGAGGGCGGCGAGCTGATGGCGCTTTGCTTTATGGGCAATCTTCATTTACCCAACTATGCCGTGACCGGACCGCAAGTGTTTTTAGAGCTTCCGGGACTTGCCGACGATGCCAAGGGCATTCTTTTGGATGCCTCGGTGTTTGAATATTGGTTGTCGCTGGATCTCATGCCGCTCATTAACAGTTTCAATGACGGAACAGAGGAGCCCGAACCCGAACCGTCCGGTCTCTCTAATGAAGAAGGCGAACCGATTGTAGAAGAGGACGAAGCAAATCCGTACTGGTGGGTCAATTTGTTGGATAGTATCGAATTTACCAAAGGTGAGATATCTCTTATTGTGGCGCAATCGGCAATTCGTACCATATTACAACAGCTTTTGGGCTTCCCATTTGATGATGTTGGTAAAACATCCATAAAATTAAACAATGTCGACAATACGCTTTCGTTCAATTTCGCGCTGGACCACCAACCCGAAATCGATGTAACGGCGATCAATTTCGACAATGTAAAGAAGATGAATGTTTATCCGCTCAGCCAAAAGCTTGTCGATTTGGATCCCGCCTATCCGCTTTTCGACGCCCCGATTCAAAATGTTTATGTTGCCGATAGTAGCGGTAGAGAAATCATTTATGTCGAATATGTGTACGATTATAATGCAGACCAACAGAACGGCTTTGCCCTCTATAACGAATATGTATCCAATATTATAAAAACGGGTTATACCGAAGTATATTACAGTGCCGATGGTTGGTATCTCGACAATGAGGCCAAAGGTGTTGCCTCCACTGTGGCAAAATACAGCAGTGTAAACCGTTTGGTCATTACCATTTCGGAATATATAGCGGGTGATAACTTAGGAGAGGAAGGGTTTAATTATAACAAGCTTCAGCCGGCCGACATACAAGTTCTAAAGGTTTACCCTTATGAAGATATAGAAGCGATAGACAGCGATTTCCCTGTATTCGAGAACAGCGACAAACTTGAGCGTTCTTACGCCAATTACGACAGCGTGTACGACAGAAATATCTATTATGTTCTTTATAAAGAGATAACCGAAGAAGCATTTTTGGCATACGCAGACCTCATTAACTTAAGAGGTTATCTGATTATGCAACATGTGGATACGCCGTATACTTACAAGTTTACCAAAGATTATAAATATGTATCTGCTGCATTGGCATACAATCCTGACAGTCAAGAAATGGTTGTTGCGATTGCGTCCAACGAAAACAGACTGAAGTTTAATGCGAAGCTTAAGAACATGGAGCTTGTATTAGGCGATAACGATATTTTTGCAAAGCGTTACGATAATCCCGCCTATTATGCAGAATATTTCAATAACAGAGCCAACTTTGCGCCGTTAAGCGCTTACAAGTGGGCGGTAGAAGTCAACTCGGTATTAAGCATAGACGATACAATCGGAGGATTGTTCGACCTCACAGAACTTACTTCGTCTTTCTTGCCTGGCGATATGGGCGCACTCAATTTTGCGTTGCAGCCTGCAGAAGATCTCGATATCAGAGTTGGGTTCTCTTTAAGAGTATTTATGGATTTCGGAGATTTAAGCAATCTTTGTTTGCAACTTTCTGTTACTTACGGGACTGAGGCATACAATAAAGAAATCGCCTTGATCACTTATATGGGCCATGGCAATGGCTCCGAAACAGGAACAATCTATGCCGATCTGTCAGGCCTTGCCTTGCCCGCCATTACGCTGGAAGGCATCGATTTAGGCGAGATGATAAAAGAGATGCTCGGAAATCTTGATTTGAGCGGCGGGACAGGAGCAGAAGAAGAACCTTTAGAAGGGCCGCAAAATGTGGCGAAAATCCTGCGTAAAGACCTTTCTAAAGTGGATTTCGATTCGGCATTGATGCTGTTTACGGCGTCCAGCAAAGAAGTTTCGCTTGCTATCACAGGGGCGCTTGCTTATTCCTTAATTGCGGGCATTCCCGGCAACGATACATTCCGTCTGCCTATGTTCAAAAATTTGAGAGTGGGTTGGTGCGAAGAGGACGGGCTTGCGGGTCTCGAATTAAGACTCACAGACGACACGCCATACGAAAAAGCGTTTAGGATAGGATACAACTTTAAGCAAAGCTATTCTACTTTCAAACAAAACCAGCTATGTATGATTTCTCCCAATACCAACGCGCAGGGCGATACAATAACTTATGAGGACATCTCTACGCTATCCCGCGTCGGCCTCGGGCTTAGCGCGAACCTCAGACTCCGTACCAAAAACGCGGCTGACCAAAAAACGGTGCAGGTAGAGGCATTAGAAGCCTTGTTAGAGAAATTGGTGGGTATGGATCCCGGCGGATGCGACCTCCAGTTCCAAGATACCGTGATGGTATTCGGTCTTAACCTAAGAGTTTATGCAGACCTTGCTGCGCTCGAAAATACCAGTTTAATGTTGGAGCTCACTTATAACGAAGAAACCATTATCGCCATTTATTATATCGGCGAGACCAACGCGGTTTATGCCAACCTTTCGGGCATGGGTTTCTTTAAGGCTGTCATTAACGGGGTAGACCTTATGAAAATATTGGGCGTCTTCTTAAGCGGCGTGCTTACGGAGGATGTCGGTTTGGATGTGGCTTCTTTACTAAGCTCTGTCTTGACGACCGAGGAGGAGCCTTCCGACGGAACAGAAGGGTTGAGCGGGCTAAGCAATCTAAGCGCGCCTTACGCGGCTTCGGATAATCTTAGAACTTCGACTGATGTTCCCATCATAAGAATCTTACTCGGCAACGAAGAATTAACTATCAATCCCAACAGCGCCGTACTGACTGCGCTTTTCCCCGATATGAAATTGCCCCAATACAGAGATTTAAGATTGTCTACCAATATTTCGTACGGGCTTAACAATATGAATATGCGCCTGAAATTGGATGATGTGGGCAACAATATCACAATCGAAGTCCCCGAACAAGCATTCCAATTCAAGATAGGCAGCGCGGCATCCGAATACGCCATTACGGCGAACATGATAAATTCTAATGACTACGGCGGTCTTACCGGTATCAATCTTACCGCAGACGATAAAGGCGAAATGGCGACGAGCATGAATATGGCGGCGCTTGTCAGCACATTGGTAGATACCGTGATGCTAAACGGTTTCCGCGTCTATATCGACAAGCGCAACGATTATTGGTATATGCGCGATCTTCGCTACAGAGTTCCCGGCAACGAGTTTACACCTTCGCCTTCGGGTCCCGTTTACGATCCGACGGACGATGATACCGGTTTTGAGAAAGAAGCCAATGTGTTCGAAATCGATCTCGGTTTCTCTTTTAGCATCCCATTAAGCGATATTACTTTCGGATTGGTAGATGACTTCAATTTTGATGGTAAGATACCGATTGGCGAAGCGTTCAAACCTGTTTATTTTGGCAATGCTTACAGAAGGGTAAGATTGGTGCTGGATAAAACCTCCACCAACTCTCTCAATGTTACAATAGACCAATTAACGCAGGTGCACGGCGTCACCACAGACTATTCCGACTCCGACAATTGGGAGCCGATGTCGGCAAGAGCCTTTATTTCTAACCACACTGTAAGGCTGTCGCTCAACAGCGCGCTTACTTTGGACCTCACTTTTGTTGCGGAATGGCTATTGGATCTTGCGATTAAAGCGATTATGCAGGCGATAGGCGTGCCGAGCTCAATAACAGGTCTCGTATCGGGACTGATAGCCGATCTGTTGGCGCCGCTTGTCATGAACCTGATAGGCAACCTTACGGGGTACGGCAATCCGCTCAAACTGGGTAAAATTGTCGATGACCTTACAGGAGGCGGCATCGAACTAATTAAGTTGTATCTGCCGGAGCTTCTTGCGGAATCTGTAGACGATATCAATGTGGATTACGGCAGTCTATACGGCCGTGTGACCGATAGCGAAACGGACGAGCCCATTGTAGGGGCAACCGTTACGGCGGGCAAATACAGAACGACAACCGACAACAACGGGTATTATGCGTTTATCAACCTGCCCGCGAGCACATACAGCATTGTAGTGAAAGCGGCGGGCTATTACGAAAACCCGATTCCCGGTATGCCGGCAACATCCGCAACCGTCAATTCGTGCAACACGCATCCCGCCACCGAAGTTAACTTCTTGCTTACAGAATACGAAGAGGTGTATTTCGACAATCTTACCGTCAACGGTACGATAAAGAATTCTTCAGGAGTGGGTGTCAGCGGAGTGCTTATCTATTTCGACGGCGGATCGCAAGCTGTCGCAATGACCAACAGCTCGGGCTACTATTCCTTTACTATAGCGCAAGTGAGAGGATTTTACCATACGGTATCGTGCAGTTTGGGTATGAGCAGACAGATTACCGTCAATGCGCACAACCAAACCAGAACGGTTAACATGAACCAATCCGCCGTGACCGAGGGCACAATTTCCGGCTCGGTGTTTACGGTTAAGGACGAAAGACTTATCTATGAGGGAGTGCTCTCCTCCATTCTCAAAGATGCCGAAGAAAGCGATGAAGAGTTCCTTAACGAATATATCCAGCCGATGGGCGACTCTAGCAAACTGTTGCCAAATACTGGTATCATGGAAGGCGTGTATTACAGCGAAACCGACGATGTCGTCTATGCGTTATACAGCAACATGAGTTTGGCGGGATTTGCTTCCACCTACTTTAACGATCTTAATGGCGTAGGCTATACGATGGAGGCCGTTGGCAATGTCTATCACAGCTTTAATACGACAACTTATTCGGTGATAGACGCGTTTAGACTGACTTACGGCAGAAATGCGGACAACACAGCAGACCTCGGCAACGATGATGCCGATACGCTTGTGGTTATGGCCTTTAAAAAATTGGAGCTCTTGCCCGCCAACCCTGCCGAAATCGAAATTTGGGTAGAGCTTGCCGATTCACCGGTGCGTACGATAAGACAGACGGACTCTTACAATGGTAAACAACAAAACGCGAACGAAAAAGATAATATGACGCTCGAGGGAGAGAGCTGCGAACCCCAGACACCGCGTAACTATGTCTACGATATCGACAGCAATCTCAATCTGGCTGCCAACGGCACCTTTGCCATTAAGAAGATGGCGCTTAATACAAAGTACAGAGTCAAGTTCCGCTCCAAGATATACGATAATTACGATATGAGTCAAACCATCACCCTAACGACTTCTTCGGGCAGTCTGCCCAAAGTGGTGTTGGTGAGCAGAGACAAGGCTTGGTACGAAACACCTTCCAAAAATGAGAACATGCTGGAAGGCCTCAGACTGCGTCTTGGCGCCGATATATTGGACGCGCCCGGGGTCAATGTCTATGGAGAAGGCTCCGGCGGTTATGTTCAAACACCGTCCGACGGCGGATACGCTCCCGACGGAGTGCCCCAGACACTTTATAGTTGGGCGATGGGATTGGGCAGCGATGTCGCGAACAAGCTGATTGGCGCGATCCCTTATGTAGGCGGCCTGATTCCCGGTTGGAACCCCAATGACGAAAATGTGGACGAAAAGGGCAAACCGATCTTTGTGCCATGGAACAACTATGTCAACGGGTACGAGGGGGGTATTGCCGATAACAGCAACAGCGTGTCTTATTTCGAAATATGGCTTAATTCCGATTTTGTCGCGAATCTGTTTGATACGCTGTACGAAATGTTATTGCCGATGGCGGGGATGTCGCCCATCAAACCCGACCAAACAAAACTGATTAAAGACCTTGCGACTTATCCTGCCGGCACAGGGAGCGAGGATAGAGAATTTTACAAGTATATCGGCGTATTTAATGAGAATAACGACCAGCAGATTTATGACCCCAAATATACCGATAAAGCGACATACAGGCAAGCGCTTATCGCGGCATCACCTAAGATACCCGCGGGCCTGATAAGCTTTGTGTTCTCGTATCTGTTTACTTCGTTCCCGGGCTTCTTGCAAAACGAAACCGTGGTCAACTTGATACAAGTGGTCGCCTATGCGGTGATGGACGATCAACTGGATCAGATTACCAGATTGTTATCCCATATTCTGCCCTTTACCTATCCTTACAGTATGTTCGAGGAGATGGATTTACAAGGGAATCCGCTTAACGGAACCTTGATACCGGCTACCACCGGAGGTGATACCTTTGCTGTGACCAACAAGCTCGAAGAAGGGCCTTTGTTGGTAAACAGCGGAGGCACCGTAACGGGCGGCTCCATAACCACGAACCCCACTTTCGACATAGACGGCAACCAGCTTACGGGCTATTCGAGAGAAGTAGACTACTACGATATGTCGGTCTATCTCAAAGTTGTGCTCAACAATGCATCCAAAACGCAATCTTTGTTGGACAGAATGGTGATGTTTATCAATGGCACCACTTACGAAGGTTCTTCCAAAGGTATTATCAGTGACACTTATAATTGGAAGCCAAACTGCGTATCTTTAAGAGCAGATACAATATCTTACGAAAACGGTGTGGTGAGCGATGCCAATCAAGCGCGTTACGGCAAAATTCAGAAATGGATCAAGTCTAATGTAACCAATAATTATATCGTAATTAACGATTACAAATATGTGACTGAAAACGGTGTGACAGTTAAAGAAATCGTAGGCAGAACTTATATAAGGGATGTCTATGGGCATTATGACGATGACGATCGCGAATACATGACAGGTTCTGCAGACGACATCGAGGCAAATGCATTGCTTTCGGCCAAAGACGACCACTATATGGAATTGGATCTCGTGAATACGGGTATCAAACTGCGTGTGGTACAAGGTTCGTTGAGCGGCACTTTCTATACGGTAAAAACCGACTCTGGCGACGGCATGAATGGTGATATCATCCATTCGGTGTATACGCCGCCCACAGAAATCCTATTCCATGATCCCTACAACCTCGCCGACTTTACGGCGGTAGGCGGTACATGGGCAGGAGTGACCGGCATACGCCATAACCTCAAACAAGACGGTACTTATAGCGTGCCCAATGTGTTACAAATTCTGCCCAACAGATACAACGCAGTGTTTGCGGATGGCACTACCAAAGACTCTTTGGGTGTCTATGTGCACTGGAGTATGGATTCGCTCAACTTTACCCCCAGTCTCGAAGGCTCCTCGGGTTATATTATCGGATACTGCGCCAACAAGACTTACGGTGTCAACAACGACGGCATTATTACAAAGATAAAAGCGACGCTGTCCGGAGGGCTTATCGTCGATCCCACCAGTACGCTCAAGCTTAACGAAGCAGGAACCGAGCCGTTGGAAAATGATATTCCCGTACTCGCATTAGAGCCGATTGACCCGTTCAACTTCAACCAAGAAGCGTATATGGCAAAACTGCCCCAGACTTTGGCATACTCTGTCAAGTTCCAATACAAAGTGGGAGACGGCTCTTTCGAGACCTTTATCAATCATGAAGGAATCGAAGTAGACTACATTTACAAACGGTATGTATTTAATAATCTCGAATGGGATATGTCCAATACCGAATTGAGCTACGAGGGCGGTACCGCATATATTAAGCTGACTTACAGATATATCGCAAGCAGGCATGTCGATTCCGGCGCGATTAAGGGCGAAGACAGCTTGCCCGTGACGATTCAAGTGCCCGTGCAAGTGCTGGACAGAAGTGTAAGTTATGTGACGGCGCCCGTTGCTAACAGTGTGGGCAACATCAAGAGAGACCCCGAAGAAGGTCCGTTTGTGCGCAATCTGGTAGAGTTCAACCCCTTGGACAGCGCCGATTACAAGAGCGCAATGGAAAGCGTGACCCAACTTCATTTGTACACGGCGGTAGGTGAGCTGGACAAACCGGTAATCAGCGTTGATGCCGACGATCTCAACCGATACGATCCCACCGTGTTAACGCAAGGTATATACAATGTATATTACTATATAGAAGATGACTTTGGCGGAACGCAACGGATTAAAGTAGAAGTACAAGTGTTGTCACGCCAAATCGTAGAAAGCACGACGCTGAGCGCCTACGGCGATACGACCGATGCCGAAACAGGTTACAGGGTAAAGGAAATGGTGCCGTTCCAAAACGACGGTCTGCAACTGCCCCAAACGCTGGAAGTCGGATATGGTACGGTCACAACAGAAGGCGGCTCGACATTCGTCGATGTGCATACGGTAGAAACGCTTTCGATAGCAAACGGCGATTATTACTGGGAAATTCCTGCCATGACCTACAATTTCGCAGGAAGCGCACCAACCAAAGATTACATAGTAAACGCCGTGGTCGGTAACGGAGCGATACAGCAAAGATTGCCTGTTATCATAAGGGTTTCCCGCAGGATTCCCACAAGTATGGCGCGCGCTTATGTCTATCCGTACGATGGTACGGTAATGGGCGCGAATGTAGAAGCCGGTGTGGTAGATACTTCGCAAATGTTTACTTTCTCGGACGGCAACCAAACGGTGCCAAACGGCGAAAGCTTGCTGTGGAATACAAAAACAATGTTCCGTTTCGATCCCGAAACAATGGGCACAACCTTTGAGGCGGATACGCTGACAGTTGACGGCATAACTTGTTATGACAACATGAGATTTACCGATCCTTCCTTTGCCGGCAACGGCAGCGGATACTATGTCGATGCCGTGTTGCATGACGAATTGTTCGGTACCGCGATCGTAAAGAATGTGTATATTACGATTCTTAAGAGTGATATCGAAAGCCTTGTAATACCCGATCAACCCATCAATCAATATTATGCGGACCAAGATATTGCAGATTATCTTGCCCAAGAGAACATTGAGGCAAAGCTTTACAATACTACAATATTAGAAGAAAACATCCTTATCTCGGATGATAACTTCGATATCGTAAGTTGGAGATATGCCGACGAAGGCGGTCTTGCGGCAAGTTACGGCGAAGAAGTAGCGAGTGTCTTTATAATCGTAACGGTGGGCAACCAAAACTATGCCGCCAATCCGATATGGACACAACAAGTCGTTGTGAATATCAAATCTTTGCTGGAAGATCTTACCATTAAAGGATTGGTAAGCGACGAAATTATCATTAACGATCCTTACGACTATACGCTTCCTGATACCATAGAGGTCGAATATGAAGACGAAACTGTAACAGCGGACAGATTCTTGCCCGTCACTTACGACCTTGGCGAATACAAAGACGACTTCTATAAGAGCGCTTATATCATGGGCTCTGTGACCATTGGCTCCCATCCCAATAATCAGGTGACTTTAGATGTTAAATACACCAACGGCAATACAAGGCTGGTGGAGTCGGTCACATACTATACGGACGAAGCCTGCACAAATGCATTCGACTTCGAACAAACATTATATGCGTTTGACACTTGGTCATTACCGGGATATGCGAAGGTTGAATTCAAACCGGGCGAAGAAGAACCCGTCAACGAAACCAAGGATATGAGCGTATATTGGGAATCAATGTACTCCGTATACCAAGACGAACAAAACAATGATGTTATCGTCCAAGGAGGCTATACGCAGGAAGGCGGTAAACTTTACTTATCCGCATGGATAGGAGATCCCGTGTTCGGTTATATCAAAGAAAGCAAAACAATGGAAATTTATCCCGAAAAGATAACTGACACATTCGATACCGTGCCGGATTATGTGTATCTCAATCCTTACCTCGATATTCACACTCAATTGCAAGAGAAAGTATCTACAGAAGCAGAGGTAAAAACAAAGTCTTCAAAAGACAACACGACCCGCACCCGCACCTTAAGTATCGCTTATCCGCAGATTCCGCTTACCTATGACAGCGAGCGGATCTATACCGATTTGACATTCGATATCGGTATTACCACCAACCTCGGCAGCGTAGGAAATGTAAGGGAGGGCGAGCAGGTTCCCAATTACGGCTTTGAAGTGAGACAAAAACTGTCGTCTATCATCGTCGTAGAAGAAAGACTTGCGATAGGTATCGGCACTTCTCTGGTGGGGAGTATTTATGAACAAATCGACTTTAACGAGTATACGACTACCGAAGTTCTGTTCCGTAACGGCGGACAATTGTATCTGCCTGTAGAGTGGAACGAAGAGGATATCGCCTCGTTGCCGTATACTTTCTTGGGAGGCAACTTCACGGTAAGAGCGCGAATTGCCGTTGGTCAAGAGGGTATTGAGCAAGAGTTTTATGTCAATGTCAACATCAGACCCAGCCAGTTGCTAAGCATCGCGCCGCTAGAAGACTATACGAATCCCAATTCAATTTTGAAGATTGAAGAGGGCAAAATTACGGAGTTATCCGTCGATCCGTTTATCGGTTTCGTCGGGTTGCCCTCTGAGGTCGAGGCTACCTTCCTTAATGTAGACAAAAAAGTTGAGGTCGAGGTAGATTGGAAATACAGCAAGATTGTGGATGCGATGACAACCGAAGGCGGTTTGTTTAACGAAGACAACAATATGGCCGCGGTAGCAACGATTTATTACAGAGACACCGAGGGATACAAAGCGGCAATGCAGTCCCTAGAAATTCCCGTTGTCGTCATCAACAGAACCATACTGAGTACCAAAGTAAGCAAGACACTTACGGGCGGCGGATTTGTAGATCTCGCCTATACCCGTACAATCAATCCTTATGTAGAGCCGTACAGTGAAGATTTCGAAGACGAAAACTTCTCGTACTACAGAAGAGTATTGTTAGAGGTCAAAGACGGCAATTCGACCAAGAATATCGAATACACGCTGGATGCTTCTAATTACAAGATTATTGATATAGCAACTGGTGTTGCGACCAACCTTAAGAATCTATATACGGGACGCAATGTTGTCGTTACCATGACTTACGGTGAAACAGGGGCGACGGTGGCAAGAGATACCAAAATTACTGCGACAATCGATGTCACAATCGCCAACATGACTTATGCCGAAGGTCTGGAAGAAGCGTATTATATCGATCCTTACGGTATCAAAACGGATCCCGAGAATCCTGCGTACGATTCAAAGTATGCCACCTCGGTAGTTTATGCCAACGGGCCCGACGCAATTATCACAGAGGACGGCATCGCATATCTGTGTGAAATCACCTATAATTCTTCAGACCTAAACTATGTGTACCGCGGCAAGAGAAAAGTGGAACTGGATTATACGGGTGGTGTGTCTAGATTGTATGCGAGCATCGGCAACGAAATGGGCGGTATCCAAACCATTAGCATACCCGTCTATTATGAAGACAGAACGATTACCAAACTGTTCGAAACGGAGAATGCGGCAACCTTTGTCGGCTCAGCAGACCAAAGAGCGACTTCTTACTTCAAGTTAGATCCGTTTAAGCTTTACAGCAAAGAGACTGCGTATCCTCAAAACAGTAATATTTCTTTCTATTCGGCAGAGGGCGACGAGTTATATGGTAGTTACGATAATACCAAGCCCGGCGGAATC
>JAQVTZ010000084.1 GCA_028699795.1 Clostridia bacterium
AAATCTACCATAAACATTGAGGTCGGTCGCGGGCATAACTGCGGGGATTTCGGAGCCGTCGTTCAGTTTCCATCCCGAAAAGCTATTCCCTTCTTTAATAAGCATACCTATCGTGTCCGTAATATGTGCGCCATATTTGAAACTAAGTTCTACAGGTTCTTCTTCTACGGTGTAAATATCTCCATCCAAATAATACTTTAGTTTATAGGTATTGATTTCCCATTTGGCAAAGAAATGCAAGTTGCCGGTCGCTTCGCTCGAAAATTCCGTTACGGGTGTGACAAAAGCGCTATCGCTGTACCATCCTTGAAAAGTATATCCCGTTCGGGTGGCAGGCGCAAGCGTAACGGTACCGCTTTCTATATTATAACTTTCGGGATTGGACGCGTCGCCTCCGTCTAGATTATAAGTGACGGAATAATTAACGAGATGCCACTTTGCGTGCAATGTCGTGTCTTGTTGGGGGGTATAAGGAAACACAACGGGTTGGGTATCGTCCAAACTCAAAAACCAACCCAAAAAGGAATAACCTGTTTTTGAGGTTTGGGGCGCCTGTGTGATTTGTTCTACTCCTGTCAGACCTTGCACCTCGGTGCCGCCATATGTATTAAAGTTGACATCGGGATCGGGTTCTTCTATTACGACAGGAGGTTTTTCTTCCCATTTTGCGTAGATTTCGGTATTTTGCGCGATACCTGTTTGCTTAATGATTGCAAGTGATACGGGCTGTTCCCAAACATCCTTATCGTAAAACCATCCTTTGAAATCGTAACCCTGTTTTTCGGGATCGTCGGGGAAAACAAGCTCGGTACTGCCGTCCAAAACTACCTCGATATTTTCGCCGCCTCCGAGCGTATTGAAAGTGATGCTGTAAACTTCGGTGTTGTCGTTGCATGCGGCAAGACCCACGATTAGACAAACAGCCAAAAGTACCAACAGGATTTTCTTCATACCAACCTACCTCCAGCAGGACCCATCTTTAAAGATAAATATATAAGTATATAGTTATATACATTATACATTCTACATTCACACGCAAAGAATGTCAATAGCTAACCAAAAGAACAAAAAAATTGTGATTAAAACTGCTAAAGAAATTATGAAAAAGAATAAATTATTAGAATACTATTTGAAGTATTCTTCATGGTTCTTACATTATTTTGAAGTTTTTTGGGAAGTCAGAAAAATATTCGCGGCGTGTTGCTCGGCTTTCTTCTTAGAGGAGCCTTCGCCCCTGCACTGCGGCACACCGTTGATAATAAGTTCCGAAATAAATTCGTTTTTGCCTGCGGAATAAGTATGAAACTCCAATTTTTTGCCGCTTTGCGCGCATTTTTCATATATCATCGCTTTAAAGTTGGCATTTTTTTGGGCATACTCGCTCCCGATAAATCTGCTTAATTTGTCCAACACGAATTTTCTGCATCCGTCCAAACCACCGCCATCCACCATAATCGCGCCTACAATTGCTTCGAAAAGATCGGCTTTGACCTTGACACTTTTTAACACTTCGTCTTGAATCGCGCCGCCCAAAGTGCGCATATATTCTATGATATCCAGATCATTGACGGCAGCGCCTAATGTTTTAGTAGAGACCAAAAGCGCTCTGGATTTGGTTAAAAAACCTTCATCTTCGTTTCTGTAATTGTTGAATAAATACTCGCCGACAACAAAATTGACAATACTGTCCCCTAAGAACTCCAACCTTTCGTAGGAAGTAACTCCGTGTTCGTTGGCGTAAGAACTATGCGTGAAAGCCGCAAACAGCAACTCCCAATCGCGAAAGACATATCCTATCTTTTTTTGTACCTCGACAATATCGAAGTGTTTCATGACTCTTTTTTTGTAAGATATGCGGCAATCGTATTTACGACGCCCTTTTCGGCAAGCTCTTTTGCTTGCAACACGGAAGCGGCAATTGATTTTGCCTTGGAACTACCGTGTGATTTTACGACAACTTTACTAAGGCCCAAAAGTACCGCCCCGCCGTTATCGTTGTAATCCATAACCTTTTTTACACCTCTAAAAACAGGTTTTAACAAAAGATACCCTAGTTTTGCCCTTAGGCCGCCTTGCATGATTCCTTCTTTAATGAGGGAAAACATCGACAGCGCCGTGCCTTCGCACGCCTTCAGCGCGATATTGCCCGAAAACCCGTCTGCAACAACAACATCATAATCGCCCGAGAGTATCTCGCGCGCCTCGATGTTGCCCGCAAATGTGAGCGTCGTATCTTCTTTTAGCAAAGGGAAAACTTCTTTGTTCAGTTCATTCCCCTTTTTGTCCTCTGTTCCGTTAGATAGTAACCCTATCTTTGGTTTTGGGATACCTAAAACCGCTTTTGCGTATGCCGATCCCATGTAAGCGAATTGGTGAAGATTGACGGGTTTGCAATCTGCATTCGCCCCGCAATCGACTAGCATTACATGCCCGCCCTTAACAGTAGGCAATACGGGCGCAAGCGCCGGACGAATGATGCCGGGAATACGCCGTATTAAAATGGTTGCGGCAGTCAACACCGCTCCCGTACTTCCGGCGGATACAAAAGCAGTTGCTTGTTCGTCGTCGGCAAGGCGTCTGAGGCCTGCTACGATAGAAGACGCGCGCTTTTTGCGCACAGCTTCGGTGGGTTGGTCGTCATTGGTGATTACTTCGGGCGCATCCAAAATCTCGATGCGTGAAGGTTCGGACTGCAACGCGTTCAACTCTTTTTTTATGACATCTTCTTTGCCCGCAAGCACCACGGAAAAGTCTTGGGCGGTTTGCAACGCCAAAACAGCTCCTTTTATAATTTCGGAGGGAGAATGGTCTCCTCCAAAAGCATCCACTATTATTTTCATAAGCAAAAACCCTTACAAAAAATAAGGGAGGTTGGTGGCCTCCCGCAGTAAGTTATTTTTCTTCTTTAACTTTTTTTGTTACGACTTGGACGCCCTTGTAGTATCCGCAAGCGGGACACACGGTGTGGCTATCTATCAGCTCGTGGCATTGCGGACATTCCGACAAGTTGGGAGTCGTCAGTTTCCAATTGGCAAATCTCGTATTGCCTTTGGTTTTTGAAACTCTGCGTTTTGGTACAGCCATATTGCACCTCCTCAAATGATTAGCTAAATTATTATATCCAATTACAAAGATTATGTCAATTTATTTTAGATACTTTCTTGTTTACCGACTTGTTTCTTTTGTTTTTGTTTCTGTTAGTTCTTTTGCGTCTCTTGCAATCATCAATTCTTCATTGGTGGGTATCACGACAACTTTAACTTTAGAGTCAGGTTTGGTAAGCTCCGAAAACTTGCCGCGGGGCGCTTTTTCGTTATACTCGAAATCGAAATCGATACCGAATTGCTCCATCCCCTGCATAATAAGCATACGCGCATAGCTTGCATTCTCACCGATACCGCCCGTAAATACGATACAATCCAAACCGCCCATTGCCGCGATATAAGAGCCGATATATTTTTTGATACGGTAAGCAAACATATTTGCCGCAAGTTGCGCCCTCTTGTCGCCTGCCAAACAACGAGCTGTGACCGCGCGGAAATCGGTAACGCCCGCAATCCCTAAAAAGCCGCTTTTTTTGTTGAGATAGTTAATGACATCTGCCGCCGTCATATTTTTTTGTTCGGCAAGGAATCCCACGACCGCCGCATCCAAGTCACCGCTTCTGGTTCCCATTACAAGCCCTTCCAACGGTGTGAGCCCCATAGAAGTATCGATACATTTGCCGTCTACAACGGCGGCAAGCGAACTTCCGTTGCCTAAGTGGCAAGTAATAATTTTGCTGTGCGGTTTGCCGAGATAGCGGACGGCTTCTTTGGTAACATATTTATGGGAAGTTCCATGAAAGCCGTATTTGCGTACCTTGTATTTTTCGTAATCCGCATAATTTATCGCATACATATACGCATAGTCGGGCATCGTTGCGTGAAACACCGTATCGAACACCGCCACATTGGGCGTATTCGGCATGAGTTTGCGACAGCTTTCGATACAGGCAATATTCGCGGGCATATGCAAGGGCCCCAAAACGGCATTTTTATGGCAAATCTCGAGCACTTCATCGGTGACAATTACGCTGGAGTCGAAATCTTCTCCGCTGTGCAATACGCGGTGCCCTATCACACTTATTTCGGACATGCTTTTAACAAGCCCTTTTGTTTTATCTACAAGAGCCTCCATAACGAGCATAAACGCTTCGGTATGATTTTTGAGGTTGCCTGCCACCACAATGTCGCCCGCTTGACCGTTTTGAGTTAGTTTGGAGCCTTCGATGCCGATACATTCTACCAAGCCTTTGCCCAGCACCCTCTCGTCCGTCATGTCAATTACTTGATACTTAAGTGATGAACTGCCTGCGTTTAATACAAGAACTTTCATTTTGTTTTCCTTTGTTAGAATTTTATAGCCCGGCTTGCAACGACGTAATCGCAACTACACCTACCACATCGTCTGCAGAACAACCGCGCGAAAGATCGTTTACGGGTTTTGCCATACCTTGACAAATAGGACCTATTGCCAACGCGTTGCCCAGTCTTTGCGTAAGTTTATATCCGATATTACCCGCCTGTAAGTCGGGGAAGATAAGCACATTGGCGTTGCCGCCTACGGGACTGCCGTACGCTTTTAGCGTGGCGACTTTGGGTACGATAGCGGCATCCAACTGCAATTCACCGTCAAAAATGAAATCGGGCTTGCGGTCGGTAAGAATTTTTACCGCGGTGGACACCTTGTCCACTAGTTCGTGCTTCGCGCTTCCTTTGGTCGAAAAAGAAAGCAACGCGACTTTGGGCGTTTTGATACCCGCGATTTTGCGTGCGCTGTCCGCGCTTGCCTCCGCGATATCGGCAAGCTGCTCGGCCGTCGGATTGGGCAAAACGGCACAATCGCCGAATACCATAACACCTTCGTCCCCGTACGCGCTGCCCTCGGGCAAGCACATCACAAAACAACTCGATACCGTCTTAATTCCGGGACGGGCTTTAATGATTTGAAGCGCAGGACGCAACAATTCGCTCGTAGGATAAATAGATCCCGCCACCAGACCGTCCGCGTCCGAAGCCTTTACCATCAAACTACCGTAATACATCGGATTTTTTACTAATTCGGCCGCCTTTTGGGGAGTCATGCCTTTTTCTTTGCGTAAAATATAAAGTAGTTCGGCATACTGTTCTTTTTTGGAAGAAAGCTCGGGATTGACAATATTGACACCTTCTATCTCACCGCCTAGCATCGCTTTTATCTTATCTTTGTCCCCAAGCAAAGTCAGTTTTGCTATCTTTTCTGCGGCAATCATTTTTGCCGCATCGATAATGCGTTGCTCTTCGCCTTCGGCAAGCACAATATGCTTATATAATGTCTTCGCCGTATTGATGATGTTATTCATAAGTTTAGACATTTCGCTCTCCTAAAAAAATAACTTTCATTTTTTACTTATGTAGTATATAATATAATGTAATATAAAAGTTGATATAATGAAATCATTCCTTTTATCTGTCATATAAACAACCTTACATATATTACACCCTTTAACCCAAATAATCAAGCATTTTGGGAAATTGAGAGGCAAAAAATGAAAACAACGGCTATTATTTGCGAATACAATCCAATGACCAACGGTCACCTGAAACATATGGAACTTGCCCGTCAAGATACCGGCGCAGACACCATTCTTTGCGTCATGAGCGGCTCCTTTGTCCAAAGAGGAGACGCCGCGATAATGGATAAATATATTCGGGCCGAAATCGCCGTCAAAATGGGCGCGGATATCGTGGTAGAGTTACCAACAATTTATGCGATATCCCCTGCCGACAATTTTGCCTACGGCGCGATTAAGTCGATATCCGCCTTTCCCGATGTCGAGTATCTCAGTTTTGGCAGCGAATGCGGAGACGCCCACCGCTTGACCCTTACGGCCGAATTGCTGAACGACGAACCCGAACAGCTAAAAACACTTATCCAAGAAAACCTCAAAGACGGCAGTTCTTTCCCTAAGGCGCGCGCAAAGGCGGTAGACGCTTACGCCGGCCTCAACCCCCAATACGCCGCCGTCAAGGGTATTTTAGACAGCCCCAACAATGTTTTGGGCGTCGCCTACATTTGCGCTATCATGAAAGCGGGATTAACTATAAAAATCCATACCATTAAACGCGAAGGCGGCGAATTTAACGACGAGAACGCCGATATCGATGTCCCTTCCGCTACTGCCGTACGAAAAGCGCTCACCGCCGAACAATACGAAACCGTCCGCAACGCCGTGCCGCAATTAGTGTTTGACTATATCAAAGACCTCAAACCGCAAGACTCGGCGCTCGGCGATATGGTGCTTTTCAAACTCAAAAATATTAACGGTTACGAGCTCGAAAACTATTACGATATCAGCGGCGGAATCCACAACAGGCTCAAAATCGCCGCGACCTCCGCCATCACTCTTCCCGAACTTTTGGAAGCCGCAAAAACAAAAAAATTCACGATGGCGCGACTTAAAAGGATCTGCCTCTATGTTCTTTTCGACATTACCAAAGAGGCGTATGAACAAGCCGTACAATGCCCCCCGTTTGTGCAAATTCTTGCGTTAAACAAAGAGCGCAAAGATATTTTGTCGGCATTGTCCGCCACTTGCAAAAATGTTCTCACCCGTTACAGCGATGTTGGCCGCGTAGACAAGTCTCTGCGCTACCTCATTAAGTTGGACTTTACCGCGCAAGGCACTTTGGATATTATCAACAGGTCAAAATATTATAACAAAAAGATGTTGCTGGTATAACAAAACAACCAAAAATTTATAAGGTTGTTTGTTCTACAAATGGTAATTTTAAGGCTCTTATAAAATAATCTAACGCTCTTCTCTAAAATATGACAGTCCCAACGAAGCCGGCGGTTGGTTCTCTTTTTTGCTGCGGATACTGGTGACAATAAGCACAAGAATGGTAACGACATAAGGTGCCATTTTAAGCAGCTCTTTTTGCGAAAAACTCACATTGAGGTAGCTGGGCGCAATATAAAGGGCGCCGAATAAAATAGAGCCGAGAATGCCCCAATTCGGTCTCCATATCGAAAAGATAACCAGCGCAATGGCAAGCCATCCCATCGCATCGATTGAATACTCCCAACTGCCGTTGAGATAATCCATAATATAGAACAAGCCGCCAAGGCCCGCAATCGCGCTGCCGATGCAAGTTGCGCCGTATTTGTATGCGGTAACATTGATACCCGCGGCGTCTGCGGTGGCAGGATTTTCGCCCACAGCGCAGAGATTGAGACCGAGCCGTGTCTTTTTGAGGGTAATTGCCCCGGGAATGGAAATCGCTATCGCAAGATAACCAAGCGCTCCGTACGAGAAGAATATCTGACCGAACCAATCCAAAGAGTCCGCAAACGGGAAAGACTTTGTAAAAAACTTGCTTGCCACATTGAAGTTAGTTTTGTCTACTGTGTTAATAAAGAAATTGGTGAAGCCTACGCCAAAGGTAGTAATGGCAAGACCCGTTACATTTTGGTTGCATCGGAGGGTAACCGTCAAAAAGCTGTAAAGCAATCCCAGAAGTCCCGAGCAAAGCATCGCAAAAAGAATCGGTATCAAGACTGCAAGAAAAGGATTGATTTGGCTGATATCCGAAAGCGACTTAATATAAAGCGACTCTCCGATACATCCGCCTACTGCGCCCACACACATAATCCCCGGGATGCCAAGGTTGAGGTGCCCCGCCTTCTCGGTAATCGTCTCTCCGGTAGAGCCGAACATAAAGGTCGTACTAAAGCGTATCGCGTTAAATAAAAATGTGACAAACATTATACTTTAGCCTCCTTCTTAAGAGAACGGAATTTGATTTGATAGCCGATAAAGAATTCGCACCCGATAATGAAAAAGAAGAAAATACCGGTGATGATTTCGGGGAAAGCATTGCCCAACCTATGTACCGTAGACACTTGCGCCGCCCCTTGTTGCAAAAATATCACGAGAAACGCGGTTAGAAACATATAAAGCGGATTAAATTTTGCAAGCCACGA
>JAQVTZ010000085.1 GCA_028699795.1 Clostridia bacterium
CCTGTCGTTGGCAGTTTAATCATTTATCTTATTATCATCGTATTTAATATGTTTATCCCTAGCGGTTCGGCAAAAGCCGTATTGCTTATGCCCATTATCTTCGAGCTTTGCAGTTTGTCGGGCATACACCCCCAAGTTGCCGTGCTCGCGTTTGCATTCGGCGACGGATTCAGCAATGTAATTCTGCCTACCAATGCAGGTCTTCTCTTGATACTCGGCATGACCACCGTAGATTACGGCAAATGGTTCCGCTGGAGCTTCAAAATCCAACTTGCGTTGCTCTCCATAACCGCACTTGTGCTTGTATTTGCGCAATTGGTTTATTATGCTTAAGTTCAGTTTGGAGTGTTGAGTGTGGAGTTATAAAAAAATTACTAATAAGGTGAAGAAAAAAGTTAGCGTTATGAAAAAATACGAAAGTTTGACTATCGGGCATATATCCTTGGATTTTAATATCGATTATTTGGATCATCAAATTGTCGAACTGGGCGGCGCGGTGATTTATTCGTCCGCTTCGGCGTACGCGTTAGGGCATAAAGTGGGCGCGGTAACCAAACTTGCGCCGCAAGACAAAGACAGACTTCGCGCGCTCGTACTCCCTACAGAAGATATTTTTTGTATTGATTCCCCTACTTCCACCTCTATCCGCAACAAATACTTTACCGCGGACAAAGAGCGGCGCGAATGCAAATGTTTAAGCCGTGGCGCACCCTTTACTCTCGCGGATATCCCCGAGGTAGAAAGCGATATTTACCATTTTGCAGGGCTTATCTACGGCGATTACGAAGACGGTCTTATACCCGAGCTTGCCAAAAAAGGAAAAATTGCGGTCGATGTGCAAGGCTTTTTGCGTCACGCCGACAAGACGGACGGGCATATGTACTTCGAAGACTGGAAAGATAAGCGCAAACTGATGCCGTATATCCATTTTTTAAAAACCGATGCCGCCGAAGCCGAAATTCTGACGGGACAAAAAGACCGCGTCACCGCGGCAAAAATGTTCTACGATTGGGGCGCGAAAGAGATTGTCATCACCCACAACACCGAAGTGTTGGCTTATGACGGCAAAACCGTCTACACCTGCCCTATTAAAGCGCGCAACCTTTCGGGCAGAAGCGGCCGCGGCGATACCACTTTTGCGGCATACATTACCGAGCGCAACCTAGCGGACGCTTACACCGCTCTTCTTTGGGCAACCGCCACCGTCTCCGCCAAAATGGAAACCCCCGGCGCCTATCAAGGCAGCCGCGCGGATGTACAAAACTATATCCATGAGTTTTATAAAGAGTTTTCATTATAATCGTATGGAAGATACCAAAATCAATTTTTATTAGAATTCGTAAGCATGCTTTCGAACTCTGTTTCGTCTATAATTCTAATGTTCAATTTTTTTGCTTTGTTTAGCTTGCTTCCAGCGTCTTCGCCCGCGACAACAAGATTGACCGATGCGTTGATGCTTTCGGCAATTCTGCCGCCCGCTTCCGTTACAAGCTTTTGTGCCGCGCTGCGCTTATAATTTTGGAGCGCGCCCGTAAATACCACCGTATAACCGCTAAAAACTCCGTCCTTAGGGGGCTCATCCTCTTCAACAATATTGATATAAATTAAAAGATTATTGACAATCTCGGCATTTTTGGGGTCTGCAAAAAAGTTCACCACGCTGTCTGCCATCACGCCGCCGAAGTCGTAGATTTCTTGGATTTGTTCCGCCGTTGCTTCCCTGACGCCATCTATCGTGCGAAAGCTGTCTGCAAGCTGCTTGGCTCCCTTTTTGCCGATTGTGGGAATCCCCAAAGCGTACAGAAACCGCGAAAGCGTTACCTTTTTGGATGCCGCAATGCCCGCAATCAAGTTTTCGGCCTTTTTATCTTTGAACCCTTCTAAGCCTAAAAGTTGCTCCCTCGTAAGGGAATACAGTTTATCTACACTGTCTATCTGCAAATCGTTATAAAGCTGCTCCGCCGTTTTTTCGCTGAGTCCCTCGATATCCATCGCGCCTTTGGACGCAAAATGGTCTATGGCGGAAATGATGCGCGGCGCGCAATCTTCATTGGTACAATAATAGAACACATTGTCCTTTCTTACGGGAGAACCGCATGCGGGACAGATTTCGGGAGGTAAAACTTCACGGCTGTTTTCGGCGTGTCGATATACTCCCATAATTTCGGGAATGACATCGTTGCTGCGACGCACCAAAACACGGCTTCCAATTTTGATATCTTTTTTTTGGATATCCGAATAGTTGTTTAAGGTAGCCCGTTTTACCGTTACGCCCATAAGGTCCACAGGTTCTAATATAGCTAGCGGATTCAGTTTTGAGGTGCGTGACACCTGCCAAATGACATCTTTCAGCACGGTCGTTGTTTCGGTTGCCTGAAATTTATAGGCAAGCGCCCAGCGTGGAAACTTCTCGGTAAACCCCAGTTCTTCCCGCAACGCAAGCTCGTTGACTTTGAATACCGCGCCGTCTATCAAGTAATCCAGCGATGCTCTGTTTTTGTCGATTTCGGCAAGCAAGGCTTCGGCTTCCTTACTTGACGATACCGTATGGAAAAACGCCCCCGTCAAAAAACCGCTGTCGATTAAAAATTGATGGATCTCTTCTTGTGTGGAAAACCTGTATCCGTCATGGAAGCCCACATTATAGGCAAAAAAGTCCAGTTTTCTTTGGGCGGTGACCTTTGGGTTCAGGTTACGGATTGCTCCCGCCACGCCGTTGCGCGGGTTTTTGAGAGGTATCGCCGCCTTTTTGTTGTATTCTTCGAAGGCGGAAAAGCGCATGATGCCCTCCCCTTGCACTTCGATTGTTCCCTTATAGTTTATTTTGAGAGGTATGGTGCGGATGGTTTTGATTTGCGCCGTAACATCTTCGCCCACTTCGCCGTCGCCGCGTGTCGCGCCCTTTACCAATTTCCCGTTTTCGTAGGTGAGCGACAGCGTCAAGCCGTCGAACTTGTGCTCCAGCGTAAGCATCGGGATAGACCCTATCGCTTTGCGGATACGCTCTAAAAACGCTTCAAACCCTTCAATATTTTTGGTTTTGTCCAACGAATACAACCTTTCGCGGTGACGGTAAGGCTGAAACGCTTTCAGCGTTTCGCCGCCTACTCTTAGCGTTGGCGAATCGGGCAGTCTGAAAACCAATTCGGTTTCAAGCGCGACAAGCTCGTCGTAAAGCTTGTCGTACTCTTCGTCGGACACCATTGGGTTGTCCTGCACATAATACGCATAGGCATACTTATTTAACAAGTCTACAAGCTCTCTCATTCTTTCCATAAAAAACCCCGTTATTCTTTGGGTGTAAGCGGCGCGACTGCAAGCAGAAACTTTTTGGTGCCCCATTTAGGGAACAGTACCGTCGCCTGCATATCGGCTCCGCTTCCCGCTATCATAATGATTTTTCCTTCGCCATAGGTGTTATGCGTGACCCCGCCGCCCAATTTAAAACGGGACACATCCTTATTGCTAGGTTTAATTGCGGGTTGTGTTGTGGGCAATTGCGCAAAGGTTTCTCTTCCGCGATTTGCAGGCGGCGTTATATCGTCAAACATAACACTGTCATCATATCTCCCTCTGCCAAAGTCATGAGTCTCCCATTTTTTGCGCAGCTCGTCAATTTTACTTTGTTGTCCCCCTTTGGCTTCCTCCATAAAACGCGACGGAAGCATACTTTGCACCCTGTTGAACCTGAAACGCTGACGAGACGAACTGATATACAGTCTTTCTTGCGCTCTCGTAATGGCAACATACATCACGCGGCGCTCTTCCTCGACGCCGTTTTCGTTTTTGGACCTTGCGGACGGGAAAATATCCTCTTCGCAACCTGCGATAAATACGACCTTAAATTCCAGCCCTTTAACAGAATGCATGGTGGCAATCGTGACGATATCGTCGTCGCGGACTTCCTCCCCCCGTTCGGGGACAAGGCTGACGGTTTGCAAAAATTCGGTGATACTTGCATCGGGATGCGCTTCGCTGTACTCTTTGATATGCTTGAGAAACTCCAAAATGTTTTCCCAGCGGTTTTCGTCTTCCTCTTTGCCTGTAGAAGTATAAGCGTACTCGAAGTTTACTTTGCCCACAAGGTACTCTGCAAACTCGTGGAGGGGCAAATCTTTATGCCCGATCAAATCGCTTATCAATAAGCGGAATTCGTTGACCTTGTTGACTGCCGCTCCGCCCAACGCGCCGTTGACATTGATTTTGAGGATAACATCAATAAGGTCTTCACCGTGCATGCGCGCGTATTCTAGCATACGCTCTACGCTGGTATCGCCGATACCTCTTCTGGGGAAGTTAATGATCCTTGCAATAGCTTCGGCATCCTTTACATTGGACACAACGCGCATATAGGCGATAACATCCTGTATCTCTTTGCGCTCGAAAAACTTGAACCCGCCCAGCACACGGTACTTAATACGAAGACTTGAAAGCGTGTTTTCGAACGAACGGCTTAATGAGTTCACCCTTATCAATATCGCAAAATCCTTATTGCTGTAGCCGTACATTCTTTTAAGCGACTTGATATTTTCGATAATCCATTGGGTCTCTTGACGATCGTTATAAGCCGTAAAATATTCCACTTTTACGCCGCCTGTTTTCGAGGTAAAAAGTTCTTTCTCGTGCCGTTCGGCATTGTTGCGGATGACATTATTGGCGCAAGTAAGAATGTTGGGCGTAGAACGGTAGTTTTGGAACAATTTATGGATTTTGGCATTGGGGTAAAGCTTGTCAAAATGAAGGATATTCTCTACCTTAGCGCCTCTCCACCCGTAAATACTTTGGTCGTCGTCGCCTACCACAAAAAGGTTGCCCCATTTGTCCGAAAGCATACGGACGATGTCGAATTGTACGCCGTTGGTGTCTTGAAACTCGTCCACATGGATATAGCGGTAACGGTTTTGCAGCTGCTCCAACACATCGGAACAACTTTCTAAAAGCTCTTTGGTTTTGTGCAAAAGGTCGTCAAAATCCATCGCGTTATTGCTCTTTAGCTGTTCTTCGTAGGCGATAAAAACTTCGTGTATGTCGTCGGCGTCCTTTACTTCATCCTTGATACGGGCATAGTATTGGTCGGGCGTCAGCCCCTCGTTTTTTGCCGTGCCGATATGTCCTTTTATTGTGTCTTTAAGAGATCCCGCATCCAGATGCTTTTGCCGCAAAACCTTTGCGAGCGCGCGATTGCTGTCGCTGTCGTCGTAAATACTGAAATTTTCGTTATATCCTATCCTTACCGCAAACCGCTTGAGTATCATTGCGCAAAAACTGTGAAAGGTCGATATCCATACCTTGTTGTTATCGCCTAGCAGTCTGTCCAACCTCTCGCGCATTTCACCTGTGGCTTTATTGGTAAAAGTAATGGCAAGAATATGTCTCGGGTCTACTCTTTTTTCTATCACAAGGTAGGCTACCCTATAAGTAAGCACACGGGTTTTTCCGCTGCCCGCTCCCGCAAGTACGAGCACGGGCCCTTCGGTATCTTGCATCGCTTGTTTTTGCGCATCGTTTAGGTAAGAATAATCTAGCAACATTTATAATCCTCTTGGGTTTGATTCTGTTAAAATATATTGGTCTATTCCCACGCCTTTGGTACAAAGTGTTCGCGGAACATCTTTAACGCGTAATTATCGGTCATTCCGGCAATATAATCCGTAATAAAGATTTTTGCGTCTTTGGTATTGCGCATGTAGCTTTCGGGCACAAGCGAGGGGTTTTGTTCGTAATGCTTGTACAGAAGCTCGAGCATTTGTGTTGCGCGCGCTTCTTCCAGTTTGGCGGCGGACTTAATGTATACCTTTTCGAACATAAATTCTCTTAAGTCCGCCATGGCTTTTGCAAACCGAGGCGACTGCGCGATAAAGGGCATTCCCACGCTTGCTTCCACAATATCCAGTACAAAAGAGTTGATTTTTTGCCCCTTCTTTACGCCCAAAAGCGCGTTGATTTCTTTGGGGATATCGTCTTCGTACAAGATACCCGCGCGCATCGCGTCGTCTATGTCGTGGTTGAGATACGCAATGCGGTCGGCATAGCTTACTACTTTGCCTTCTAATGTCGCGGGTTTGCCGTCCGACTTGTGGTTTAAAATGCCGTCCCGTACCTCATAGGTAAGATTCAGCCCCTTACCGCCGTCCTCCAGCACATCCACAACACGCAAACTTTGCTCGTTATGCAAAAAGTGCCCCGTCATTTTGTTCAGCACCCTTTCTCCCGCGTGTCCAAACGGTGTATGCCCAAGGTCGTGCCCCAAAGCGATCGCCTCGGTAAGGTCTTCGTTGAGCCTTAGCGCGCGGCTGATTGTACGCGCAATTTGGGTAACCTCCAGCGTGTGGGTAAGCCTTGTGCGATAATGGTCGCCCCCGGGCGATAAGAATACTTGCGTCTTGTGTTTTAGTCTGCGGAAAGATTTGCAGTGGATAATTCTGTCCCTGTCGCGCTGGTACTCCGTGCGCAAGGGACAAGGCTCTATTGTTTTTAGTCTGCCCTTTGTCTCTGCCGAGCGCATCGCATACGGCGATAAATACTCCTCTTCGAAACGCAAATAATCTTCTTTCATCATGGACCTCCGGGATAAACTTTTCGTCTCCTCACTAGATGGGTCTATGTATCTATGATACCATAATTTGTAACAATTTAAAAGCATGCCCCGCAAGTTCGACAAAACCAAAATGATAAGCGATAGCTAAATAGAGGTGCCCAAATTCATTTCTATTATCGCTTTGGTTTTTTCGATTATTTCAATACACTCTGCAAGTGGTAGTTTCATGTTGCGTGCGACATCAAGCAAATCGTTTTTTGTTGGTTTCCCTTGGCCGTTAACAGACATTTCGTGTTCGGGTTTATCGTTTGTTTTTGTCATGTCAAACGCAGGTGATAATCTATACCCATGCAGCTTTTCGTGATATAAAAATGCAAAATTGCGTCCGTGGTCATCACGGTTGCCGTACAACACATTAAAACACATGCGTTTGTATGCTTCCATCATATCGCTTTTATCAATACAGATATTTTGTATGACTTGAAATAGATGCATATAATCTAAATTGGGAATGCGATGAGAGGTTTCAAGCAGTGATGACAAAGAGATCATATGAACACGGTTGTTTTCCGTTCTGTCAAAACGCTTCGCTCCAAAGTATCCAGAACAAATATCCGATGGAAAGAGTTTATGTTCATTTATGTTTATTCCGCATCGTTCGGCGAGTTCGTTTGCGGCAAACTCCTTTTCTCCGATATTGGGAAGGTCTATTTGGCAAGGAAACTTTACAATCCAAAATCCGTCTTTATCTTTAATGTGAACTTTAGGTCGGGCGCCGCCGCTCGAACCGCCCAATTTATACATGGTGTCTAAATTAACATCAGAAGTACGGTTTTCGTAAAGGCGTGCGGCATCAGCTGCCATTTTATCTAGAAATATCTTACTAATTTCACTGTCATCAAATTGAGTTGGTTCATAAGTCAATGCGCCGAGCCCGTTTTTACTAAGCAAAGATAACTTGGTAAGCGGCGAAAGCCTGTCCGGATTAACCCCCTGTTTTCCCAACATCCTATGCTGCAATAGAGCGCCCCAACCGTCTGGAAGAGAATCTTGAAATACGCCGTATAACCCGTTGAAAGTATCCTTTCTATTTATATATATTTTCGTTGCGAGCGGCAGCGAAAACGGCGATATAGAAAATCCATCGGCAAGCCATGCGGCATCGTACTGAAATGCGATTTCACTATTATTTGTTTCAGCAAGATACCCAACCGTACGGCCATTATATTTCACAATCAATTTTTCTACTTTGTTTATCATATTTTATAATCCTTTAGATTATCAATCTTTTCTGTTTTGAACAAAAGGTCGAAATCCTCCAGATATCCCAAAGCATGGGCAATTTTGATAAGAGAGGATAAAGAAATTTCTCCGGTCTTCTCGAACCGTCTGATCGAAGCATAACTAACGCCAGAACGCTTAGATAATTCTGTTTGTGAAACTTTTGCTTCTTTTCGTCTG
>JAQVTZ010000086.1 GCA_028699795.1 Clostridia bacterium
GTCTATCTTGGCAACATCCTGCTTGCGCAACGGGCGCCTGTCTACAAAATTTTCTACATAAAACTTATAGGCCATAGGAGAAGGCACCCTGCCCGCCGAAGTATGCGGTTGGGAAAGGTATCCCATGTCCTCGAGCGTAGAGAGCTCGGAACGTATCGTAGCGGAACTAATGTCTTCGAAATACTTAGACTTAATTTCGCCAGACGAAACCGGCGTCGCCTTTTTGATGTATTCGTCCACTACGACCTTGAGAATTTTTTGTTTGCGTGATGATAATTTTGTTTCTTTCATCTTGGCAGACCCACTTGCGTTTGTTAGCACTCTATATCGTCGAGTGCTAGCACTATTATATCACTATTATGCGCTTTGTCAAGGAAAAATTACTAATTTTGCAAAAAAAATCACAATGAAATTCGAGTCTCATTGCAAAAGAGCTATAAAGGTATCGTTTAATAAATAGAGGTACCCAAATATAGAATTATTTCAAAAACTTTTTTGCGACATAGCTTTCGAGGAGCATTTTCTCTTTTTTTATGCGGATTCTGCCGTTATTGAAATCGAGAAGCTCTATTAAAGCGCCGATTTCTTCTTTATACTTTTCATTGAAATCAATATGGAATAAATGATTGATTTCCGCTACCTCAAACCCTTCTTCCAGACGGAGTTTGAGCATAATATATTCGAACAACGCATCCTTTACCGAAATATCTGTTTTGCCCGCTAGGCCGTTGCCGAGATGCTCGCCGTTGAGATAAGCGTTCATATCAGACGGGTTCTCGTATCGAACACCTTTTATAAAAGAGTGCGCGGCCGCGCCCAATCCGATATATTCTTGTCTGTTCCAATATTTAAGATTGTGCATACAATCACGCTTATTTCGGGCAAAATTGCTGATTTCATACCTCTCGAATGCATATTGTTGCATAATAGAACTCCCTGCATCGTACATATCTGCCGTAAGGTCGTCATCGGGGAGTATCATTCGCTTCTCTTTCACGGCAATCCCCATGGGAACACTTTCAGAAAGCTTCAACATATATTGGGAAACATGGGTGACATACGGCAAAATATGCTTTAGCGTTTCTTCGACATCGCGAACGGTTTGCATGGGAAGCCCCAGCATGATATCCGCGCTGACATCGGGGAAGAGGCGCGCCGCGCGCGATAAGGCATCCAAAGCCTCTTGCGGCGTGTGTAGTCGCCCTATCGCCTTAAGAATACCTGCCTGCAACGCTTGTACACCGATGCTGACACGGTTGATGCCCAAAGACGGATAAAAAGACAGTTTGTCCGATGAACAGGGATTTACTTCAATCGAGAATTCTTTTATCTCGACATGTGCGCATTTGTAAATATGAGCGATTAACCTTTCGAGAAGACTTTGCGGCAACACGCTGGGCGTGCCGCCCCCAAGATACACCGTATCAATCACCGTATCCGGATACGCCGCCATCAATAAAGAAAGCTCATTGCATACTTCTTCAATATATCTACTCGCTAATTCTGTATCTAAAGCTACCGAAAAGAAGTCGCAATAGGCACACTTGCGAATACAAAAGGGGATATGGATATAAAGCCCTCTATTAGTTGTCATCGAGCTTTAGGATAGACATAAACGCTTCGGAAGGTACTTCGACAGAGCCGATCTGCCGCATGCGTTTTTTGCCCTCTTTTTGTTTCTCTAGCAACTTCTTTTTGCGCGTAATATCGCCGCCGTAGCACTTTGCAAGCACATCTTTGCGCACCGCTTTTACCGTTTCACGCGCGATAATCTTGCCTCCGATTGCCGCTTGAACAGGGATTTCGAATTGTTGGCGGGGGATAATATCTTTTAGTTTCTCTGCCATACGCCGGCCCGTAGTGTAGGCATGGTCGCGATGGACTATCACAGACAGCGCGTCGCATATATCACCGTTTAGCAGCATATCCAATTTAACGAGATTGCTTACGGCATAGCCATCCATTTCGTAATCGAGGCTGGCGTATCCTCTGGAGCGCGATTTGAGCGCATCGAAAAAGTCATAGATAATTTCGGCAAGAGGAATCGTATATTCTATTTTGACACGGTTCGCTTCCAGATAAGTCATGTTAATAAAGATTCCGCGCTTTTGTTGACAAAGCTCCATCACCGCGCCCACATAGTCGGGCGGCGTAAAGATGAACGCTTTTACGACGGGCTCTTCTATTTTCTCGATTTCCATCGGGTTGGGAAGTTTAGAAGGGTTTTCGACAATGAGCATTTCGCCGTTTGTCTTGTATACTTTATAGCTCACACTAGGGGCGGTTGTCACGAGGTCGAGGTCGAACTCGCGCTCTAACCTTTCTTCGATAATTTCCATATGCAATAAGCCGAGGAAGCCACAACGGAATCCGAACCCCAACGCGCCCGAACTTTCGGGCTCTATCACCAATGCGGCATCGTTTAGATTAAGCTTATCCAGCGCGTCTCTCAACTCGTTATAACGGCCTCCGTCTGCAGGATAAATGCCCGCGAACACCATAGGATGCACCTTTTTATAGCCTTTGAGAGGCACTTTTGCGCCGCCTATTGCATGCGTAATTGTGTCGCCCACCGAAGTATCTTTTACATTTTTGATGCTTGCGGCAAGGTAACCCACATCCCCTGCTGACAGTTTTGCAATGGGCAACATATTGGGCGTAAATACGCCCACTTCGGTTACCTCAAACTCTTTGCCGCTGGCCATCATTTTAATGCGTTGCCCCGCCGACACACTGCCTTCCATAATGCGGATATTGCATATCGCGCCTTTATAATTGTCATAAATGCTGTCAAAAATAAGCGCTTTGAGCGGCGCGCTTTCGTCGCCGTGCGGCGGAGGAAGTTTCTCTATAATCTGCACCAAAACATCCTCAATATTGATTCCTTCTTTTGCGCTGACCAAGGGCGCCTCGGATGCGTCTAACCCGATCACATCTTCGATTTCTTTTTTTGTACCTTCTGTATCTGCCGAAGCGAGATCAATTTTGTTAATCACAGGTAGTATTTCGAGGTCGTTATCGAGAGCAAGATAAACATTGGTAAGCGTTTGCGCTTCAATGCCTTGCGTGGCGTCTACGATAAGGATCGCGCCCTCACAAGCCGCAAGTGAGCGGCTGACTTCGTAAGTGAAATCCACATGTCCGGGGGTGTCAATAAGGTTAAAAGTATATTCTTTCCCGTTATATTTATAAAACATACGCACGGGGGTCAGCTTAATGGTAATGCCACGCTCCCGCTCGATATCCATGGCATCCAGTAACTGCTGTTTCATTTCACGCTCGGAAACCGCGCCCGTCTTTTCGATGATGCGGTCTGCAAGCGTGCTTTTGCCGTGGTCGATATGCGCCACGATACAGAAATTGCGTATCAAATTTTGTCTATCGTTCATGTTGATCCTGTATCAATTATGCTCTAATTTAAAAAAACTTCGCCAATAATACGCACAAAGCATTTCACTTTTTTTGTATTTAAGAAGTAATTCTTTAACATTCATTATATATAAGAAATGGAGTTTTAGCAATCAAAATCCCGTATCCTGTTGATTTATGTTAAATAATGTAATATAATGCAATAGTATCATTTGGGGAGGTGTACCAATGAGATTATTTCAGGTTCCGATAGCGCACAGAGGCTTACACGACGGGCAGTCGCCCGAAAATTCGCCCTCCGCATTTCAAAAAGCGATAGACGCGGGCTACAATATCGAAACAGATGTTCATTTACTGAAAGACGGCAAAGTCGTTTGCTTTCATGATTTTACGCTTCAACGGGTACTTCAAGGCAAACAGGGCAAAATTGAAGACCTTACATACGCCGACCTCTGCGGCAACGACTACCTTTTGCCCAACGGTGAGCATATCCCGCTTTTCGAAGACCTTATCGCGCTTGTAGACGGCAAAGTAAATATTCTTTGCGAACTAAAATCCATCAATGCTATTAAATTCGACTTAGAAAAAAAGGTTTACGAGCTTATTAAAGACAAACCTTGGATCAAAGTACAAGCATTCAACCCAATATCAATGATATGGTTTGCAAGAAACGCGCCCGAGGTGTGTCGCGGACAACTGGCTACAGACGCTCCAAATAAGTTATTAAAAATACTTTTTATGTTTACAGGTCCGTTCAAGCTCCTCAAAAAATCTCGCCCCGATTTTTTTGCCTACAATATAGAATGTCTACCTAACCCCAAAGTCACAGAAGCATGCAAAAAATACGGTATGAAGCTGCTTTCATGGACGGTTGATACCGAAGAAAAGGTTGCCACCGCGCACAAAGCAAATGTGGACAATATTATTTTCGAAGCGATACGGCCTGAAGGGTATAAGAAATAAATTACAAATTTAGATATAAAAACGGCGGTGCCTAAAGACAACGCCGTTTTTACATACATGTAATTGGTTACTGCCAAAGCTTCTTCATTGCTTTTTTTGTCATTGGTGTAGACAAAAGTAACATGGACCCTACTGTACCCAAGGCTATTCCTGCAAAAAATCCTATACGCATATATCATCCTCCTGCCAATAGTATGTAACAGTCGCAACCGGTTGGTATGTAAAATACTGACAAATTAGTGTGGCCTAAACTTTCTATGAATACACAAAACAAAAGGGACATCGAAATGCCCCTTTCTTTTATGTTATCTCATATAAATCTAGTATTGCGGTGTAATGAGTCCATAATCGCCGTCGTTTCGTCTGTAAACAACCGACACGAGATTGTCTTCGGCGTTAACGAATACATGAAAGTTATGGTCCAAAAGTTCGAGTTCGGCAATTGCCTGTTGTACCGTAATGATAGAGATATCGAAGTTTTTTACTTTTACCACTTTGCCATAGCTTTCGGGAACGGAGTCTTTTGGCTCATCAACTTTTTGTGTAGGTGTTTTTGCGGATTTCCGCAATTTACTTATCAGTCTTGTATGATACTTAAGGATTTGTTTTTCTAGTTTGGGAATTAGGATATCGATATTGTTAAACATGTTTTCGGAGGTTGTTTCGGTGCGTACAATTTGTTTGCCGTCGTTAAACAGCGTAATTTCCATCGTATACTTACCGGTACCTACCGTGCTGAGTTTGACTTTTGCGCTCGGTTCGTCTTCGAAATACTTATCCAGTTTGTCAACCTTCTTTTCGAGTATTTCTACAAGTTTGGTCTTTTGGCCGTTGTCTTCTTTGTAGTTCCTGTTGATGATTTCGATACGCATAGTTGGTTCTCCTTTTTTTATTAACGAAACAAAAATGCTTGCTTGCAAGGGCATTTTTGTGAAGTTATCAATTAGGTATAATACCCCGCCCATTAGGGCGGAAGCGCCGTTAGGCGCGGGTGCAGGGCTTGCCCTGCGGTATCATACCGATTATTTGCTGACCGAAAACTTGAGTTCATCTTCGGTGAGGTCAATCGCGACCGTACTTCCTTCGGCAAGTTCGCCCGAGATAATTTTTTCGCTCAGTTTGTCTTCGATGAGCCGCTGAATCATCCTCTTAAGGGGGCGCGCGCCGTAGGTTTTGTCTGTTCCTTTAATAAGCATATATTTTTTTGCTTCATCACTAATGGTAATAGAGATATTTTTTTCTTTCAGTCTTGCTTCCAACCCTTCCAACAAAAGTTCATTGATTTTGCCCAAAGATTCGTCATCTAAATTGCGGAAAATAATAATGTCATCTATCCTATTGATAAACTCCGGCCGCATCGCAGCCTTGAGGGCATCCAGCTGTTTTTCTTTCATTCTTTCGTAGCTCTGGTCTTCGCCGAACTCCGAGAAGCCCACGCGCTTCATGTTGGCAATATCGTTTGCGCCGATATTAGAGGTCATAATAATGATTGTATTCTTAAAAGAGACAACTCGTCCCTGCGAATCGGTAAGTCTGCCGTCATCCAGTACTTGAAGCAGTAAATTAAACACATCGGGATGCGCCTTTTCGATTTCGTCGAACAAAACGACGGAGTACGGCTTGCGTCTCACCTTTTCGGTCAGCTGTCCGCCCTCTTCGTAACCTACATAACCGGGTGCCGACCCAATTAAACGGCTGACATTAAACTTTTCCATATATTCGCTCATATCAAGACGAATCATAAGGGATTCATCCCCAAACATGGCTTCGGCAAGCGCCTTACTAAGTTCGGTTTTGCCTACGCCGGTAGGCCCTAAAAAGATAAATGTGCCTATGGGACGCTTGGGGTCCTTGAGCCCCGCCCTTGCCCTGCGTACGGCACGCGCGACAGCAGATACGGCTTCTTCTTGTCCAATGACCCTTTTGCGCAAACTCTCTTCCAATTTTATCAGTCTCTCGCTTTCGGCTTCGGTAAGGCTTACCACGGGGATATGCGTCCAATCGGATACCACTCCGGCAATTTCGGGTTCGCCGATAGATGGGTCTTCCCCTTGTTTGTCCTTGCCCCATTGTTTCTTGATTTCGGCAAGTTTTTTGGTGACTTCTTTGCTTTCTAACTGTAATTTGTAAGCTTTTTCGTACTCTTTGCGTTCTACCGCCTGTTCAATAGAGTTTTCTATCGCGTTCAGCTGTTCTTCGAGGCTCTTGACATCGGGCGGCGCAATCATGTTGGAAACCCGCATTTTGCTTGCCGCTTCGTCAATAAGATCGATCGCTTTATCTGGAAGATACCGGTCTGTAATATACCTTTCGGACAGCGTCGCCGCCGCTTCTATCGCTTCGTCCGTTATCTTTACTTTGTGATGTATTTCGTATTTTTCGCGAAGACCTTTTAGAATTGTAATCGTATCCTCTACGCTAGGGGGGTCGACCATAATCGGTTGGAATCTTCGCTCTAGCGCGGCATCCTTTTCAATCCCTTTGCGGTATTCGTCCAAAGTTGTTGCGCCTATTGTAGGAATCTCGCCACGCGAAAGCATCGGTTTGAGTAGGTTCGATACCGTCATACCGCCTTCACGGTCGCCCGCCGAAACGATCATATGCATTTCGTCTATAAAGAGAATGGTTTTGCCGTCTTTCAGCGTTTCAAACGCCTTTTTTAGCCTTTCTTCGAAATCTCCGCGATATTTTGTACCCGCCACAAGACTGCCTATATCAAGGCTGAAAATTCGTTTACCTTTAAGAATTTCGGGGACATCCCCTTGCACAATAGCAAGCGCAAGGCCTTCGACGATAGCGGTTTTGCCCACACCGGGCTCACCGATTAACACGGGATTGTTTTTGGTGCGGCGCGAAAGAATTTGGATAATCCTTTCGATTTCTTTGCTGCGTCCAATAACGGGGTCTACTTTACCCTTTCCCGCCCTCTCGGTCAGGTCTGTACCAATCGAATTAAGAAGCTCGTCTCCTCCGCCTCCGCGAAGATCATCTTCTCCTCCCATGTGTTCATTTCTTCTGCCTCCGTTCTCTGTGTTTTGCATACGGAACATGTTTTCTAACGCTTGTTTAAGGGATAAGGCGATTTCGTCGTCGTCGTCTTTGCCCACGCCGTTGCCTGCCATGGAATCTACAATGGATTTTAAATCGTTAAAGGTAATTTTGTGTTTGGCAAGGATTCGCGCGGCGCCGCTGTTGGCGTCCGACGCAAGCGCAAGCAACATATGCTGGCTATCTGCATAGGTATAACCATACTTTTCTGCAAAAAGTCTGCTAATCTCTAAAGCGCGCTTCGTCATAGACGAAACATAGACAAAATTGGACCTTGTAATCGATTTGGAAAGATAACTTAAAACGGTTTCTTTGTCTAACCCCAACCTTACCAGTATCTCGTAGGCATAACAATCTTCTACTGTCAGCATTGCGGCAAGGATGTGTTCGGTGCCGAGCGTACCACCGTAGTACGCAGCGTACTCTTTGGCAATATCCATGATTTTTTGGACATCTCTAGTATAACCTATCATAATTCACCTCGCATGTCTGGCGGGTTATCAGCCCCGCTTACCGTACTAGCTTATCCGATTTAATTATATCCTATTTTTCCCAATTATGCAATATGCAGATTGGTAACT
>JAQVTZ010000087.1 GCA_028699795.1 Clostridia bacterium
GGTGTCAATGCGCCTAAAATTGAATCCCCCTTAGGTTCTTATGGAAGAATGCGCGAGCAATCCAAAGGCAAGGATACCACCATAGGACACTGGGAAATCGCGGGCGTTGTCTCTTCCAAACCTTTGCCCACTTATCCCTGCGGTTTTCCGCAAGAAATCATCGAAGAATATAAGAAAAGAACGGGACGCGGTGTGCTTTGCAACAAAGTGTACAGCGGTACCGAAGTCATCAAAGATTACGGGTTGCAACATATGCAAACGGGAGATCTTATTGTGTACACCTCCGCGGACTCGGTGTTCCAAGTAGCCGCGCACGAAGCCGTTGTGCCGATAGACGAACTTTACCGCTATTGTAAAATTGCAAGAGAATTATTGCAAGGCGAACACGCCGTGGGTAGAATTATCGCAAGACCTTTCGAGGGAGAATACCCCAACTTTAAGCGTACGCCCCGACGACACGACTATTCCCTGCCTCCTCCCCGCGCCACTATGCTAGATTATATCAAAGCGAAAGGATTGGATGTGTTGGGCGTAGGCAAAATTTCAGATATCTTTGCAGGGAAGGGGGTAACCGAATCTTACCCCATTAAAAATAACAGTAACGGCATGGAAATTACTTTAGAACTTGCGGACAGGGATTTCAAAGGTCTGTGTTTTGTCAACCTTGTGGACTTCGATATGGTTTATGGCCATCGCAACGATGTTGACGGTTATGCCAAAGCGGTTGCGGACTTCGATGTGCAGTTGGCGGAATTCCTTACCAAAATGAAAACAAACGACATAGTAGTAATTACCGCCGACCACGGCTGTGACCCCGCAACGCCGAGTACCGACCACTCCAGAGAATATGTGCCTCTCGTCGTATACGGCAAAAAGATTAAGCCAAATATAAATTTGGGTACGAGGGAAAGTTTTGCCGATACAGCGGCTACCGTGTTGCAAATGCTTGGGGTAGAAGGGAAAACAGACGGCAAAAGCTATCTCAAGGAGGTAAGCAATGGATTACGGATTTGATATTAGAGCACTTATAGACAAGGCTTTGGTAGCCCAAAAAGCGGCTTATGTGCCCTACTCGGGGTTTCGTGTGGGCGCAGCCCTTCTTACAGAAGATGACAAAACTTATACGGGGTGCAACATCGAAAACGCTGCCTATTCCCCCACAAACTGCGCCGAAAGAACGGCGTTCTTTAAGGCCGTATCAGAGGGGGAAAGAGCATTTAAAGCAATAGCGGTAACAGGCGGAGAAAAAAACGATAAGGGTGTATATTGTTCGCCTTGCGGTGTCTGCCGCCAAGTCATGCTGGAATTTTGCAATCCCGATACATTTCTCGTGATCCTTGCAAACAGCACCGATGACTATAAAGTATTTAAATTAGCAGAGTTAATACCGTACGCTTTCCGCAAAACCAATTTAAACACCTCTAAATAGAGATGACTAAATAGAGGTACCCAAATAAGCCTTTTATTCTATTTTCCAATTTTTAGAAACTCATTAAAATAAAACTTTTCTTCATTTTGCTTATACTGACAGTATGATATTCAACATCAAAAGGAGGATTATGAAGAAAGTTTTTTATATTGTAGTAGTGTGCGCGCTGCTTGTTGCTTCGGGGATTAGCCTATGGGCTTGTAAACCTCGCGAAGATACCTATGAAATCGCGCTCGTAACAGATGTAGGCAACATAGACGACAAGTCGTTTAACGAAGGTTCTTGGAACGGCGTCAAAAAGTATGCCGAAGATAATGGTCTGACTTATGCTTATTACAGACCCACCGAGGACAGTCATCAAGCAAGACTGGATGCGATAGGACAAGCGGTTGAAAACAACGCGAAAATTGTAGTCTGCCCGGGATACTTGTTCCAAACCGTAGTGTATGAGGCGCAATCCTTATATCCCGAAGTATCTTTCTTGTTGTTAGACGGCGAGCCCAACGACGAAAATTTTGCGGCAGAAGAAGGTCCCGACTACCGAACCGACCCCAATGTGCATAATATTATTTACAAAGAGGAGCAAGCGGGTTTCTTGGCAGGATACGGCGCGGTGATGGACGGCAAAAGAAAATTGGGCTTTATCGGCGGCATGGATGTGCCAGCTGTTATTAGGTTCGGTTTCGGCTTCGTACAAGGCGCAGAGCAAGCGGCAACCGAGCTAGAGTTGGAAGACGGAGCGGTAGACATCAATTATTGGTATTCCGATTCCTTCGAGCCTACCGACCCCATAAGAACCAGAGCTGCCGAATGGTATTCGGGCGGTACTGAGGTAATCTTTGCTTGCGGAGGCAAACTGTATCTGAGCGTATTGGAGTCTGCAAAAGCGGCGGGCAAACCGATTATCGGCGTGGATGTAGACCAAAGAGCGGCGATTAACGAAACCAAAGAAAATGTAATCACTTCCGCCGAGAAAAAGTTGACGGAATCCGTTATCATAGCGCTTACCGCGTATTATGAAAACGAAGGAGCATGGAACGAAACCCAATCTGGCAAAACGGCGCTTCTCGGCGCGGCAGAGGGTGCAGTAGGTCTTCCCACTTCCGAAGACTCTTGGGGCTTTACCGAGTTTACGGTAGAAGAATATAAAGATGTTTTCGACAAGTTGGTAGACGGCACAATTGATGTAGACGACAGTATCGCGAATATGCCCGCAACCACGAAAGTAACAGTAAACGAAATCAGCTAAATCATTGAATAGAGAAAGGTTGCCGCATTTTAAATGCGGCAATCTTTTCTTCTTTATTAGGGTGCCAATATGAGCGATTATGTGGTGGAAATGCTCCATATCACAAAAGATTTCCCCGGGGTCAAAGCAAACGACGATATCACCTTGCAACTCAAGAAAGGTGAAATTCATGCTTTGCTTGGCGAAAACGGCGCCGGCAAATCGACGCTTATGAGTGTGCTTTTTGGGCTCTATCAGCCGGACGGAGGGCATATCAAAATAAGAGCAAAAGAAGTAAAAATCAACAATCCCAACGATGCCAACGCATTGGGTATCGGCATGGTGCATCAGCATTTTAAATTAGTAGAAGTCTTTACCGTGCTGGATAATATTATTTTGGGCGCGGAGCCTGCCAAAGCGGGATTTATCCAAAGAAGTGATGCCAAGAAAAGGCTCGAGAAAATCAGCAAACAATACGGACTCAGGGTAGAACCCGACGCGCTTATTGAAGATATCAGCGTCGGGATGCAACAGAGAGTAGAAATCCTTAAAATGCTGTATCGTGAAAATGAAATTTTAATCTTTGACGAACCAACCGCCGTACTCACGCCACAAGAGATTGAAGAGCTCATGGTAATTATGAGAAATTTTGCGAAAGAGGGAAAGTCAATTCTTTTTATTACGCATAAACTTAACGAAATCATGGCGGTAGCGGACAGGTGCACGGTGCTTCGCAAAGGATGTCTTGTCGGCACGGTGGAAGTAAAAAACATCACCAAAGAACAGCTATCCAAAATGATGGTAGGCCGCGATATCAATTTTACCGTCAAGAAAAAACAAATCGGCAAAGGCAACAAAATATTAGAGGTCAAGCATCTTACGATAGCGTCCAGACTGCACAAAAATAACGCCGTAAAAGATGTCAGTTTCGATGTTTACGGCGGCGAAATCGTCTGTATCGCGGGGATTGACGGCAACGGCCAGACCGAACTTGGATACGGTATTATCGGGCTTGAGAAAGCCGCTTCGGGAGACATCGTTTTCAAGGGAAAGACTATCACAAAAAGCGCAATCAAAAAAAGAGAAACAGAGGGGTTAAGCCATATCCCTGAAGACAGGCATAAATACGGACTTATTTTGGATTATTCCTTAGAAGAAAATCTTGTACTCGCAAGATATCGTCAAAAGGATTTCCAAAAAGGCGGATTTATTCGTTTTAAAAATATAAGAACATACGCCAAAAAACTCATTGAAAACTACGATATTCGTTGCGGACAGGGTGCCGTTACAAAAGTGAGAAGTATGTCGGGCGGCAATCAGCAAAAAGCCATTGTTGCAAGAGAAATCGATAAGCAACCCGACTTGTTACTCGCCGTACAGCCTACTAGGGGGTTGGATGTGGGCGCAATAGAGTATATTCACGAAAGATTGGTGGAAGTGAGAGACAGCGGCCGCGCAGTGCTGCTGATATCACTCGAGTTGGACGAAGTCATGAATGTGCCGGACAGAATATTGGTGATGTATGAGGGCGAAATTGTCGCGGAGCTTACACCTGAACAAACCACGGTAGAAGAGATGGGACTTTATATGTCGGGCGTAAAAAGACAACCGCGTTTCCGCAAAGCAACCGAGGGACTCCGATGAAAAAGAGTAACACAAACATTCTGAAGAACAAAGTTTCCGCCTTTTTTGTTAAATTGCCCGAGAGTCATGCTTTTAGATCAATTATGGCTTCTGTTATTTCTATCGTAATCGGACTGGTATTTGGGTTTTTTCTTTTGCTGATTCTCAAGCCGGACAGAGCGGGCTGGGGTATCTACAGAATTCTTTTCGGTATTACTGATATCAGACGGTTCGCGCGTATGCTGTATTTTGCGGCGCCTATCTTGATGACAGGTCTTGCCGTGGGCGTGGCGTTCAAGACAGGATTATTTAATATAGGCGCGTCGGGACAGTATACTTTGGGGTCTTTCTTTGCCCTGTATACCGCGATGATATGGCAATGGCCATGGTATTTAGCCATTCTTGCCGCAATGGCAGGCGGCGCAATTTGGGGCGCGTTGCCCGGTCTGTTCAAAGCGTTTTTCAATGTCCATGAGGTAATTTCTTCCATTATGTTCAATTGGATAGGAATGTATTTGGTCAATTTATTAAGTATCAACACGCCCGCTATGCTGGACCGTTTGGTAGGCAACCGTACGATGATTCTTGTTAACGCCAATCCCTCCGCCGTAATACCCAAATGGGGACTGGATGTGGCGTTTCAATCCAATTTCATGAACATCGCCATATTTCTTGCAATCATTTATGCGGTAATCATGTATATTGTGCTTAATCGAACCACTTTCGGCTATGAATTAAAGGCATGCGGTTTTAACCGTCACGCAAGCCAAAACGCGGGCATCAATGCAAAAAGGAATATTATTGTTGCGATGGTGATTTCAGGCGCTTTGGCGGGGGTAGGCGGCGGTTTATATTATTTAAGCGGCATCGGTCAATATTTGGTAGAAAGAAGTTTGCTGATGGCGGGTTTTAACGGGATACCCGTTGCGCTTTTGGGTGCTTCCAACCCAATCGGCATTATTTTTTCGGCATTATTTATCTCTTATCTGCAAGTCGGAGGGGACTCGTTGCAGCCTGTTTTTGCCAAAGAAACCATCGATGTCATTATTTCCGTCATCATTTATATGAGCGCGCTTTCGCTTATCGTAAAAACCGTAATCGCATCCATTCTAAAAAGGGGCAGCATAAAGAAACACGCAAAAGAGGAAAAACAATGAATGTACTCGGTGATATCCTTAGCCTGACCATCATTTTTACCGTTCCGCTTTTATTGGTGGCGCTGGGCGGTATGTTTTCGGAGCGTAGCGGTGTCGTCAATATCGCCTTGGAAGGCATCATGGTGATTGGGGCGTTGGTCAGTTTTCTTTATATGAGCAAGATTCGGGATTCCGCTTTCGCGGCGGCTACTCCCGTACTTGCGACGCTTACGGGCGTAGCGGTTGCGGCAGTCGCAGGCATGGTGTTTGCGTTGCTTTTGGCGTTCGCCTCTATCCACCTGAAAGCGGACCAGACCATAGGCGGCACCGCGCTGAATATGTTCGCGCCCGCCTTCGCAATTCTACTTACTTGGACAATACAAGGGCAAGGGCAAACGGCAATCTACACCCCTCCTTGGGCAAGAATTTCTCCCACGGTATTTGGAGCGGATTTGCAGAACTTAAACTTTTTCCAAAGAGTGTTCTTAAAAGAATTCTTTATTACGACTCCGCTTGCAATCTTCATTCTTATCCTTGTCATCATTGTACTTTATAAAACAAAATTCGGGTTACGGCTGAGGTCGTGCGGCGAGCATCCGCAAGCGGCCGACAGCGTCGGTGTCAATGTCTACTTTATGCGTTACGCGGGGGTCGGAATTTCGGGCCTGTTGGGCGGGATCGGCGGCTTTGCGTATGCGCTTGCGGCAGGCGCGGGATTTTCCGCTACCGTGTCGGGTTACGGGTTTTTGGCGCTTGCCGTCATGATTTTCGGCAATTGGAAACCGTTGAGAATCGTCGGCGCGGCTTCACTGTTCGCCTTTTTTAAAGTCATATCCGCAATGGCTACGGCGATTCCGTTTTTGCCTTCTTTTCAAAAAATTAGCGGTGGTGAATATATCTATCTTATGGTACCATATGTAGTGACGATGATTGTATTGGCGTTTACCTCCAAGAGGTCGCGCGCGCCGAAAGCCTCGGGGATACCCTACGATAAAGGAGCAAGATAATTTATGAGAATGTACGACATTATCACCAAAAAGAAAAACGGTCAAGAGCTTACGGCGGAAGAAATCGGATTTTTCGTAAAAGGTTATACGGAAGGTGAGATTCCCGATTATCAAGCCTCGGCGCTTCTTATGGCAATCGCAATTAAGGGAATGAATCGCGAAGAAACCGCCGCGCTCACAGTCGCCGTAGCCAACAGCGGAGAAAAAGCGGACCTTAGCAAAATCGAAGGACTGAAAGCCGACAAACACTCTACTGGCGGCGTAGGCGACAAAACAACTCTTATCGCCGTCCCTATCGCCGCGGCGTGCGGCTTGAAGGTGCCCAAAATGAGCGGCAGAGGATTGGGGCACACCGGCGGCACGGTGGACAAATTGGAAGCAATCAAGGGCTATCGTACCGAGGTCGCCGCCGAAGAATTTATTCGTATCGTCAACCGTATCGGGTGCGGCATTATAGGGCAATCGGGCAACCTTGCGCCTGCCGACAAAAAGCTGTACGCGCTTCGGGATGTAACCGCAACGGTAGATTGTCTGCCGCTTATCGTGGCAAGCATTATGGGCAAAAAGCTTGCAGTAGGCGCAGATTGCATTGTGTTGGATGTCAAAATGGGCAGCGGCGCTTTTTGTAAAACACGCCAAGAGACCGAATCTTTGGCGTCCGCGATGGTCGAGGTCGGACGGCTTGCCGGCAAGCGCATTACCGCGCTGATTACCGATATGGATACCCCCTTAGGGTATGCGATAGGCAATTCACTCGAAGTAATTGAAGCAGTAGATACATTGCGCGGGAAGGGCCCCGAAGACTTAACAAAAATCAGCCTAACGATTGCCGCTGAGATGCTGTATTTGGCGGATAAGGGAAATTATGACCAATGCAAAAAAGCGGCGGAGAAAGCACTTTCTTCGGGCGAAGCCTACCAAAAATTGGTTCAAATGGTAGCAGCCTTCGGCGGAAGTACGGAAGAACTATACGATACCACAAAGTTTCCGCAAGCAAAATACACTTTTGAAGTTCAATCGCCCAAAACGGGTTATGTTGCACATACTAATACCGAAAGATTGGGTGTGGCAAGTTTGTTGTTGGGAGCGGGAAGAGTAAAGAAAGACGACATTATCGACTATTCGGCGGGCATTACGCTTTACAAAAAGACAGGCGACGAGGTAAAGGAAGGTGAGCTTCTTGCCCTGTTACATTGTTCCAAAGAAAGCCTTATTGTTCCCGCGCAAGAAGAGTTTTTGGGGGCATACGCAATAAACGAAGCTCCGCCTCCGCAAAGAGATTTAATTTACAACAGAGTGAGCACAAAATCTTTATCGGAAATGTTTTAATATTTTCTACGGGTACATACTACTTAAAAAGGAGGTGTACAGTATGGCAAACAATCAAACTTACAAACCCGGAAATCAGGCTAATCAAGATTTGACTTTGTATGTTAAGGATGCACAGGGCAACACTTTGAGTGAAATCAAAGTTCCCGCCGGACACAGAATCCCGCCCACCAGAATCGAAGAAGCCGAATCCTATTCCACCAAGAAA
>JAQVTZ010000088.1 GCA_028699795.1 Clostridia bacterium
ATCCAAAATTATTACGATTATCGATGATAGCGGTTCTTACGATATTGCTTACAGCGATGATACCTTAGATTATATGTCGCCTTTAGAGAGCGGTGCACACCCGTCAGCATATGCGTTGTCGCATCAACTCGTTTCGCCTGGCAATGGAGATCAGCGACCCGAGTATGATTTTCAAAGGTTCAGACAAGATACTTTTATAAACGGAACCACCAAATGGTATGACTACAATAAGGCGATGTGGGATTTCTCGGGTGACTATTATAGTACGCTCAAAGACTATATGATTGATAATAATGTAGCGCATGTGGTACTGTATGCCGCGTTAAGTACTAACGAACAAACGATTCAGTTTAATAATGTTAGTTACACGCTGGGCGCCGAACACCCCATATTTGTACCAATTATTCACGGGGCGGCATTGCCTTTGGTTGTCGAGTACGGAGATTCTTTCGACCCCAACGCATACATTGATACATTAAAATCGCAAAGCGTCGATCCTTTAGAAATACCTGTGCCCGAAGTTCCCGATGAAGACATTACGCTCATCTTTGGCGGTTGGTATACCACCCCCAACTACAAAACAGGAACCAAAATACTAGAAGGTGAGTCCGTAACCATTACTTCTGATACCGAATTTTATGCCAAATGGATAGACGAAGACATCGGCTCCGAAGGTCTTATATTTGAATTGTCCGAAGACGAGTTGTCTTATGAAGTTGCAGGATATGTTTATCCCGAGGGCGGAGAGGATATACTTCGTATGCCGTTGTCTTACGAAGGCCTTCCCGTATCTGGCATAAGAGCGGGAGCGTTAGATGTTGCGGGGGTGTGGCAAATCAGAGAAGTCGAGCTCCGCAGCGCCATATCCAATATCCAAGAAGGCGCGTTTGCTTCGTTAATCGGGCTAACATCATTCAGTATCAAAAATAACGATGAAGATTATTATAAGGTCGTAGACGGTGTGCTTTATACAGCAGATAGCAAAGTGTTGGTTCGATGCCCTTCCGCATATGCAGGTACCGTATTTACCGTACCCGCATCGGTTACCCGTATCGCCAAAGAAGCTTTTGCTCTTTGCACCAATATTATCGAAGTACAATTCGAAGTAAATTCTCAAATAGAGGTCATAGCAGAAGCCGCGTTTTGGGAGTGTGACAATCTAACTACGATATCTTTGCCGATTTCGTTGGAAGTTATCGGCGAACGCGCATTTTACGAGTCTTCCAAACTCAATACAATTCATTTGGAAGCGGGCACTTATCATATTTTGTCTTGCGGCGCGTCTGCTTTGGCCGGCACAATGTGGCTTGCGAACCAAACAGGACAAATTATTTTGGGCAATGTATTGTTGCTGTATAAAGAGGATATCGCCAATCCTTCTATATCGTTGATCATAGATGACAATGTCAGCACGATAGCGGACGGCGCATTCAGCCAAGAAGCAATCACACTACATCTCGAGAGCATTACCTTTGGCGTCAACAGTTCAATAGAGCGTATCGGCAATCTTGCTTTCAATGCTTGTCTAGATTTAGAGAAAATCTATATCATGTGCGAGCGGCTTGTCCAAATACAAGATAACGCATTCAGCGGAATCAGCTCCGGGGCTGTTTTATATGTTACGAGTGCTGTACTCACCGATTATCTAAACACTTATACCAATACCGATACGGGAGAAGTATTATTAGATGTGGAACAAATACTTACTTGTGAGTAGTAGAAAAATAAAGTGAAATCAAATTATCAATTAAACCGTTATGGTTCATTTTGCGTTAAACAACATAAGAGGAAGCCCGGGCTATATCAAGAAGTCAAAGGCTTCCTTCGTTTTTCTGTTAAAAATCTGGATAATTATTGCAAAAAACAAAACATCTTGTTGGATGACGAGTATCGTCAATGTGTTTCAAATTATTTTGTACAACAAGATAGGAACCCGATCCTGTTTGAGTTATTCGTATTAAATGCGCTTTGGCAAACGGGTGTGATTTTAGAAACGGCCAGAATTGGAAGATTATCGGCCGTATCACAAAACGAACATGTATTTTCAGCATGGTCTCTTTACCGAAAATTGCGTTCTAACAAAAAGATCCCAGTCTCTCTAGAGAATATTAAAAACATTTATTCGTTACTTCTTCCAGAAAAAGAACAGTCGAAAAATGTAAAAAACAAATCAAAAAAGATCAATGATAACGGGTCCACCGCTCTTATTCTCAATAGAAACAACGCTTTATCAAAAACTTTTGGGGTGCCTCTCGGTTTTATTGCGAACAAAAACACGATGATTACGGTACAAGGCAAGCAAAAAATAGTCATTCTTTTACCCGTAGAAGCGAATACCGCAAACTCCAATGTTGCGATCTCTTTAACAAACGAATGTAATACATTCGGTTACGCTTTAAGATGCCAAAGAGGCTTGCTTGCTACGCTGTTAAAAGCAAAAATAGGGTGTAAGTTAGATTTTGATGCTTTATCAAACATTACAACGCCACTAAATGCATTGGTTCAGCCGTCCGATAATATGGTAATTGCGATTGTATCCGAAAAAAATTCGAATAAGGTGTATGAGCGCGCATCCAATTTCGGCTACCATGCGGAAGTTTTGGGTATAACATTGGCACAGCCGAAAATAAAAGTAGAAAAATTGAATCTTGCATTGCTGAATATGGATATCGATTTTATGAGAGGCGAAACGATGTTTTTGTATGCGGATATGAAAGATAAAGATGAGATTTTTTCCGTATCTGCAAATAAGCATCTCACAAAGAAAGCCGTTTGCGATATTTTTGCGGCAGTTTGCCGTCCCAAAGATAAAGCGACCGATTTTGCAGAGGTGGGGCGAATCGCTTGCGCGCCTTACGGCGGCAAAACGCGGCTAACACCTTCGCAAGTCATGGCAACGCATAGTAAAGAAGATAAAAAAATAGTGGTAACCTCGCGGCAAGATTATAACGGAAAAATCAACAGCCCGTTTTTGGCGGCGGTTTATTCCTATATTGTTTCTTTGGCAAAATTGGTTGCATCGGGCGTGACCCCAGATGCCGTAACAATATCAGGCGTAACACCGTTGTTAAAAAAGAAGGAACAACTTGCAGATGAATTTTTGTTTCGTTTGGGTCTGTTCTATACAAAACAAGCATTTCATAACGGAATATTTGCCAATGATGAGGAAGAATCGGCTTCTGTATTTGACCATTCCGTATCTGCGGGAGCTCTGACAGATTACGATAAAATGAGTTCCAATGTTTATCCTGTCGGGAAAAAAGTATTTTGTTTGCCCCTCAAAAGAGAGTCTGGCTTTATGCCGGACTTTAAGTATCTCAAAAAGCTGTTTCGTGTTGTAAGTATCAATATTTCTACGGGGAATATTGTTGCAGCCTCTGTTGTCGAAGATAGTATTTTACATGAAGTTTTGAAATCTTGCATTGGCGAAAACTGCGGTTTTTCTTTTGCAAAAGGTGATACGGGTATCCTTAACGTCTCTTATGGAGACCTTATTGTTGCTGTTAACGATATTTCGGAGCTGCAAGGGTTAGATTCGGAGTACCTCGGAATCACAGATAACACAGGAATTATCAAAAGCGCAGAGGTAGAGATAAGCATGGAAGCTCTATACCGTTATGCCAAGGTAGAACTTCCCGACTACAAAGCTCGTCAGACCGTACAGGCAGATACTACTGTCAAAAAAGCGACTCACTTATATACTGGAGTAAGCCGCTTTACGCCTGCCGTTTTTCTACCTGTGTTTGATAAATCATATAAACTAATCGAGAGAGGGTTTGTTCGCGCGGGTGGAAAGGTTGCCGCGCATCCGTATGAAGAGTTCACTCAAGCGTACTTACGCGAAACAAGACAACTACTTGAGGTGTCCGACATTGTAGTCTTATCGGCTACGCCCAAAGAACAAGGGGATAGTAAATCAAGCATATTAAATTTCATTACACACCCCGTCATTCTCGACAGTATCAATGAGCTTTTATTCCGTCGGGACGGTTTGCTTCTTGCCTTCGGTGAAGCTTTTTACAGTCTGATTGAATCGGGTTTTCTCCCTTATGGTCGATATGTAGAGCAAACGACACCGTCGTATCGAATTTCAAGGCTCAAAGAGCAGAATACGGGCAAAATTTCGCGTGCGAAAATTGTGTCTAACAGTAGCCCTTGGTTGTCGGGTGTGCCTATCGGGAGCGTTTATTCCACGGTTACCGCAAGCGGCGAATGCACGGTGCAGATTGCGGAAAAATCACTAAATGAATTACTATCTAAAGCGCAAATATGCGCCCAATATGTAGATTTTGAAGATATGGCGACCGCGTTATACCCATACAATCCCATTGGGAATACAGCGGCCATCGAGTCTCTTTGTTCTCCCGATGGTAGAATCTTTGGTTCGGTAGGGCATAATTTTAAGGTTTCGCAAATGTTTAATGTGAAAGAAACTACCGATCTCGATTTGTTTCGTCACGGGATTGAGTATTTTAGATAAAGGTATTACTAGCATAATAAAAGAGCCTATCGTAGGATAAGCCCTTTTTTTATTGCTAAAAAATTAAACTAGTTTTTTGTTTCTACTTGCGGCAATCCTTTTTCGTCATACAGTTCCAGCGTTTTCATTACGGTTTTGTAGCATAACCCGAGACATTCTTTGGAGAGATTGTCGTAACTGTCTTTGCGCGTATGATAATAAGGTTGTAATTGATGATTGATAGCGGCAAGGCAAGTAGATTTCATGCCGGCAAGAGCGAATGCCGCGCTGTCGGTAGAGCCCATAGGCACAGTAGCATATTTGATTTTGCGGTCGATTGCTTGCTCGCCCGCTTCTTGCACCAACTTGGCAACCTGAGGGTCAGTTTTTACAATTCCGTTTAAATCTTTGGTGTAGATAGACAGATGATCGGTTTCGTGCAAAGTTTCTAATACGATAAAAATGGTTTCGACATCAGAAAGTTTGTCTTTATTTGCTTTTGCAAACGCCATGGCGCCGCGAAGACCCGCTTCTTCAGAGCCCGCCATCAGAGCGCAAACCTCGGTGTTTTCGAGTGAAATGTTTTCGTCTTTAAGCGTTTTAAGTACAGAAAGCGCAGTAAAGTTGGCGGTAAGGTTATCATTGGCACCATCTACGGTACGGAACGGATTGAAAAAGTATAACAGACTGAGAACGACAGGGACACAATAGGCGGTGCAGACAATCAGCGCAGTACGGTAGGGGGTGGGAGAAATGACAGGGAACACGTCGAAACCGTTTAGGATAATGCCAGCTATCCCCATTGCGATAACAAAGGGAATTGTCGCTAAGGAAGCAAGCAATTGTATTTCGAACAAAACGGCACCGCCAAGATTGAGGTAGCCCCATTCTGGCGCGGCATCGGTGTGACCGCAAAACACAATACGCCTTTTTACTTCGCCTTTTGGTTTTTTGCTGGCAAAAACATTTGTCGAAGTCTTTTTGGGGAAGAAAGGCGCCGTAACATGGATATACAGCAACAGCTGATACACAAGTAACAGCAAGCCTGTTATTGTAATCAGTATTGCGCCGATATTGATATTGAACCAAAGACAAGTGATTGCGCCTAAAAGTAAGACGATATCGAAGTAAATCCAACCCATAAACGCTAACGGATGAAGGGTGAATTTTTCGGTTTTGACATCATCAGCATAGTTGCCCAACTCTTTTGCGAAGTACTCTTGCGCCTGCGCTTCGCCTTGGGAGCCGGGAGCGCGCTTATCGAAGGTGGTAATAACCGTCTTAATACCGTCTGCAATATAGTCTACATTTTTGTTGACCGTGTCTTGCGAGATTTGTTTCATGGAAACCTCCTATTATATAGAAAAGCCTGTGATGCTTTTATATCCGTTAGAAATATTAGTTTTGTGACGAAAGTGATTTGAGATAATCCTTAATTTCTTTTTCGGCATTAAAGTTGAGAGTTTCGCCCTTTTTAATAGCATAATAAACAATATAGCAAACTCCCGTTGCTCCCGAAACAAGCAGTTTTTTTGCGCCCGTAGGATTTTCGCTGCGGAAGTCACCGTTGGTGTCTACCACACGACTGCCGACTTCCAATTTATAAGGCAGCCCGTAAAATGCCTTTTTGATCGTACTGCTTTTTCCGCTCAGTCTTTTTTTGACTTCGTCTGCGGTAAAGGTAACTTTTATATCGGTATGGTTGGTGACCTCTATTTTTTCGATAAACGCGGGATGCTTGAGTGAGGGATAAAAGCTGCGTTTTACCGTTGCGCCGTTCATAAAATTAGCAGTTAAAATAACCGTGTCTTTTATTTCTGCCGAAACAAGCTTCTCGCGATTGATTTCGACACCGTCCAGCATTAACTCGACTTTGGGATAAAAATTGTATGCAAAAACAGCATTAGGTTTGTTTGACTTTAATTCAATTTGCAAAAATTCGATATGTCTGAGAAGTTTAAGCGTTCCGTTTTTTGTTTTGCAATACGAAACAATACTTTGTACTTGCTCGCCTTTTTGTTCGATAATATCGCCCAAAGGTCCGTCTTGAGCGGCGGTATCCCAAAAGACAGTATGGTCCTTTGAAATTGTTTTGGCGGCGCCTTCTCCGTTTGCGCATGGTTTGATAAACTTTTTTGGATAGCGTAAAAGGTTGAAAATATCTATCATTACCGTTTTATAAACGAAAAATCCGTTTTTTGCCTCCCTGCTTAAAACTATTTCTATAGTAACATATTAAGGATTTTTTTACAAGCTAATATAAATTTCTTGACAAATAAATTTTAATATTATAGAATACATATCGTCCCACGCGTTAAGCGGGCGTGGCGGAATTGGCAGACGCGTTAGATTCAGGTTCTAATGGTCGCAAGGCTGTGCAGGTTCAAGTCCTGTCGCCCGCACCAAGCAATGTCAATTTGCCTGTTAACAGTGGACAAAATGCGGTCGTGGCGGAACTGGCAGACGCGTACGTTTGAGGGGCGTATGGTTATCCCGTATGGGTTCAAGTCCCATCGTCCGCACCATCAAAAAACGCACCTTTGTCTTGGTAGACAAAGGTGCGTTTTTTGCGTGATGCGTTCCTTGACAGGAATACGATGCGCACATCGTGCGTGATGCAGACCTTCGGTCTGTGATACGCCTGCGGGCGTGGGTGGAACGCATCGCATCACAGCAAAACAAAGTTTTGCGACATCGTGTTTCGGCAAAGTCGAAATGCATCACTTATCACTTGAAAATGACACCAATCTATTCATTGCTTCCTTACTATTATTCTTCTGAGATATTACAATAATTCGGACTAATGCAAAACAGGTGTATTTTAAGTGTTTTTCAGTTATATTCGCCTACGGCGAGTTATATTGCTTCGCGTAGTTTGGCATCATATGGTAATTTATTGCTACTTTTTGTAACTCTTCTCATACTATTTTCATGCTTACAGCCGTTATCATCCTTTATGTCATACTGATGGTTGTCGTATTCCCTATTAAATTCAGGGCATTGCTTTTCTTATCTCTGAATAAAGGATATCTTTTGGCAAACCTGACAATGTACGGCTTGCCTTCGATTAAGTTCAAAATCGAAACGGAAGAGGGGCTTGTGATAACAATAGGCAAAAAGAAAAGCCAACTAATTAAAGAACAGTTCATCGCAATCGCCCAAAAGGTAAAAATCGACATGGATACTTTAAGATTATTCCGTTTGAGAGGTTTTTATGTACGGGGGATATTCGGCGGAGACAATGCGGCGGTAACGGCGCTTAGTTGTAGCACCGCTACGCTGTTATT
>JAQVTZ010000089.1 GCA_028699795.1 Clostridia bacterium
TTTTCCATAACTCCACTCTTCACATTCCACACCCCACACTAAATCTACCATATTTGTAATTTGTACACTGTAATTTGTAATTTGACTTCATCCTTATTTGTAATTTATTCATTGTAATTTGTAATTTGATTCATCCTTATTTGTAATTTGTACATTGTAATTTGTAATTTGATTCATCCTTATTTGTAATTTGTACATTGTAATTTGTAATTTTTTTTATCCTCAACTCCACACTCCACACTCAACACTCCAAACTATATCATACTATCATCATCGCATCCCCGAAACTAAAGAATCTATATTTTTGTTCTACCGCAAGGCGGTAGAGCTCCATTGTTTTGGGATATCCCGCGAAAGCCGATACCAGCATAATGAGCGTACTTTCGGGCAAGTGAAAATTAGTAATCATGGCGTCTATGACCTTGAAATTATACGGCGGATAGATAAAGATTTCGGTTTCACCGCAACCGCTTGCCACTTTTCCGCTTTCATCCGCAACACTTTCAAGCGTTCGTACCGAAGTCGTGCCTACTGCAATCACTCGTCTGCCTTCCGCTTTCGCTTTGTTAATCGTTTCGGCGGCCTCTTGCGACACGCTGTAAAATTCGGTGTGCATCTTGTGGTCTGTCACATTCTCTTCTTTAACGGGTCTGAAGGTACCAAGACCCACATGAAGCAAAATTTCTGCCACCTCGACACCTTTATCTTGTAGCTTTTGCAAAAGTTCAGGCGTAAAATGCAACCCTGCGGTAGGCGCGGCGGAAGAGCCTTCCACTTTGGCATATACCGTTTGGTAACGCTCCTTGTCCCTAAGTTTTTCGGTGATATACGGCGGCAACGGCACATTGCCGACTTGGGATAAAATATCTTCGAATACGCCGTCGAACACAAACTTGATAATCCGAACACCATTGTCGCTGATAGACAGAACATCGAAAGAAAGTTGCTCATTTACAATCAAACGGGAGCCCAATTTCGCCTTTTTTGCTGGTTTCAGCAACGCCTCCCAAGTGGTATAATCTATCCGTTTCAGTAGAAGCGTTTCATATGCGCGCCCTTTGATGTCGTAAGCGGCAAGGCGGGCGGGGATGACTCTTGTATTGTTTACCACAAGCAAATCGCCTTTTTGCAAGAGTTCCGAGATATCCCGAAACACGAGATGTCGCACCTTGTCTTCCTCTCTGTTATAAAAAAACAGTCGGGAGCTGTCCCTCGGGGTTAGCGGGGTTTGCGCGATGTATTCTTGCGGAAGGTCGTAATAAAAATCCGATTTCTTAAGATTCGTCTGTATCATTCAAGCCATCCAATAGTGTGATTTCTTTGCGGGGTACGGGGTAGCCGAGATGCTCGTATGCGCGCCTCAGACAAACTCTGCCGCGGGGCGTACGGGTGATAAAGCCTAATTGAAGCAAAAACGGCTCGTAAACATCCTCTATCGTATTGACTTCTTCTCCTGAAGATGCCGCAATGGTTTCGAGCCCCACGGGCCCGCCGTCGAACTTATCGATAATGGTCTTTAAGATGGAGATATCCGTTTTATCGAGTCCCAAATCGTCCACTTCCAACAGATTGAGCCCTTTTTTTGCAATCGCAAGAGTAAGGGTGGGGGAGTCTTCAAACTCCGCAAAATCGCGAAGCCTACGAAGCAATCTGTTGGCAATACGGGGAGTGCCGCGGGATCTTCGGGCGATTTCTAAAGCGGCTTCCTTTTCGATATCGATATGAAGGATTCCCGCCGATCTGCCAATGATGATAGCGAGTTCTTCGGGCTTATAGATTTCTAAACGGCATATGACGCCAAACCTGTCACGAAGGGGCGCCGAAAGCATCCCCGCTTTGGTGGTAGCGCCAATCAAGGTAAAATGCGGCAAAGTAAGCCGAATTGTGCGCGCGGACGGTCCTTTGCCCAGCACCATATCCAACGCATAGTCTTCCATAGCGGGATAAAGGATTTCCTCTACCGTATGGTTGAGGCGGTGGATTTCGTCGATAAACAATATCGAATTTTTTTGAAGACCGGTCAAAATTGCCGCAAGATCTCCCGCTCTCTCAATCGCGGGTCCCGAGGTTACCCTGATTTCGGCATTCATTTCGTTGGCAATAATGTGGCTTAATGTGGTTTTTCCCAAACCGGGAGGCCCGTACAAAAGCACATGATCCAACGCCTCTCCCCTCTTGCAGGCGGAAGTCATAAATACATTTAAGTTGGATTTGATTTTTTCCTGCCCGATATAATCCGACATCACTCTGGGGCGGAGAACATTTTCGTTGTCATCCGCCGTAATCCGTGTTTCGGCAACCAAGCGTTCTTCTTCAATCATAAATACCTCTATCCGTTTAGACTACGGAGCGCGTTGGTGATAAGCTCCTCGATTGTAACAGATTGTGAGCGTACAGCGAAGACCGCTTTTTCGGCCTCTTGCATCGAGATCCCCAGCGCGCGCAACGCGGTTATCGCATCCGTGGCGTCTTTATCTTTGCCGAGCGGCACGCCTCCCACGGCATCGGCCGCAGTATCGGCGTCCTCGGAAGACACTTTTTCTTTCAGCTCCAATATAATTCTTTCGGCGGTCTTTTTGCCGATCCCTTTTATCTTAGATATCGCTTTGGTATCGCCCGTAATAATACAGAGCGCGAGGGAAGAAAGCTCCATACCCGAGAGGATGCTCATCGCCCCTTTGGGACCAATGCCCGAAACTGAAGTAAGCTTAAGAAACATTTGCTTTTCTTCGGGGCAATGGAAACCAAACAGACTCATGCCGTCTTCTCTTACATTAAGATAGACATAAAGTTTTGCCTCTTTGCCTGTCGCGGGAAGCCCGACAATCGCAGAATTGGTCGCACAAATCTCGTATCCGATTCCGCCCGACTCAATTACGGCAAGATTGCCCTCTATCTGCACCAATGTGCCTTTTATATAAGATAACATTTATAAAACACCCTAGAATATTTGTAATTTATCTTTCCTTATTTGTAATTTGTACATTGTAATTTGTAATTTATCTTCATCCTTATTTGTAATTTGTACATTGTTATTATTTCCGACCAGTCGTTAAACGGCGGCTTTTTTCTTGTGGCGCCGTTTAAGTCGGACTTATAAGGTATCGCTATCGCTTAAGATTATATATTTATCCATAACTCCACACTCCTCACTTCACCCTCCACACTAACTTTACCTTATTTGTAATTTGTACATTGTAATTTGTAATTTTTATTTCCACACTGCACACGCAACACTCCACCCTAAATCTTAAACGCCCCCAGTGCGGTATTGGTTTGGGAGTGCGTAATCGCTACCGCCAAAGCATCCGCGGCGTCGTCGGGTTTGGGAATCTTCTCTAAGCATAGCATCACTTTTACCATTTGTTGAATCTGACATTTTTGCGCTCTGCCGTATCCCGTAAGGGCTTGCTTGATTTGTAATGGCGTATACTCAAAAAGACATTTTCCCGAGGTTTCCGCCACATAAAGCATCACGCCGCGCGCTTCCGCCACCAAAATCGCCGTTTTGCGATTATCTTGGAAAAACAATTCTTCTATCGCAATGGCATCGGGGTTGTAACGCGCAATTAACTTTGCGGTTTCGTCTCCGATATATTTTAATCTGTCGGGAAATCGCGCGGTTTTGGGCGTTTCGATAGCGCCGTACGCGATAGGACGGCATCTGCCGCATCCCGCTTCTATCACTCCGTACCCCACGGTCGCATAACCGGGGTCTAAGCCAAGTATAACCATATCCTGTATATCATACTGTAAAATCCAAAAATAGTCAATTGATAACAGTTTAATGGGCGCAAACTGCTTTCCATAAATGAGAAACCCCGCACGAAAAACCGTACGGGGTTAATTCTGTTATTTTAGTACATCAATTAGTCTTGATAGCAACCGGGTTTGATTTCGTCACCGAACTTCTCGCGGGCGGCTTTAATCTTTGCGATTGCGCCATCCCAATAGTCATAGATTTCTTTGGGCGTATTGGGGTCCATCTTTGCATAGAAAGCCTTGGCGCGCTCCAGCTTATCAATCCATTTGGTGCAACGGAAAGTAAACAGATAAGTATAATCCTCTTTGCTGAAGTCTTCGTCTAAGTATTTCTTAAACAACGCTTTGAGGTCTTCATACATTGGGATTTTGCCGGTAGGCGTTTCGTATGCGTCATATTCGTCATGAATTCTGCCTTCCGCCCAATGCAACCAAACTCTCTTTGCAAGTTTGCTTGTGACAAAAGAACCGTCGGGTCTTCTCATGAAATAATTGTTGCTGAACACTTTGGGCGTGTTCTTTACGCTTTGTCCGAATTTGATATTATTCATCGTATATTCGCCCAAAGGATACGATACAAAGTCCATGTTTGCCATGGGGCTCGGTTTTCTGACGCCTTCCGCGCCCAATGTCGCGCTTGTCGTTTCGGATTCTAAGGTAGCCGCTTTTAGCAAGATACCGTCTTTCCAGTCGCGGGACTCTTCTACCGGCACCGTGATATCGCTGTCTCTGCCGCCGTACAAGATCCCCTCTACCATGACGCCGTTTTTAGACTCGAAGCCTTCTTTGTCGATATTATCGAGATAGTCTAGACGCATGGTATAGCGCGAATTGCTGTGAGCAAGCGGAACTTCTTTGCCGCTGGCATCTTTGATGCCTTTTTGCCATTTGCCAAAATGGTTGTCACCGCTGTCGGGTGTGTCTACGCCCATCCCTTGCCAATAAGGATTGTTATCGGGGCCCATTAAAACATTAGAGAAAATGATTTCTTGGTCTTTCATCAAGTTTTCGAAAATAACAGGGTCGTCTTTGGCGTTGACATCTTTGATAATGCCGAACATACCGAACTCTACATTGACCGCTCTAAATTCGCCGTTGATATTTCTGAAGTAAGCGATATCGTCACCCACGATTTTTTCGCCGGGTATCATTGCGGTAGAAGTTTTGCCGCAAGCCGAAGGATATGCGCCGCAGAAATAGGTTTTTCTGTTTTTGTCTTCGTTGATGGCCGCCATCACGAACATATGCTCACACAACCAACCTTCATTGCCCGCTTTGTTGATAGCAAGACGCATCGAGTGCTTTTTGAGGCCGATGGAGTTGCCCGCATATTGGTTGTTCATGGAATACACAATGTTGTTTTGCGTGTCCATATAAATTCTTCTCTTGTCTAGATTGATGGTGTTGCCTCTCTCATTCAGTTGTCCTGCAGAGTGGATGAAACGGAAGAATTCGCCTTTTTCTGCCTCTTTCATCTTGAGAAAATGCGAATAAGCCGAACGGTACAGAATCAACTCGGAATGCGCAACATACCAGCTGTCGGTAAACTGCATACAGGGAATCGTGAACGGGCTTTCGGTGGGGCCTTCGGAGAAGAACAGCACCACAGCGGGTTTGCCCTTCATGATGCCTTTGGAAATTTGCATAATCTCTTTTAGACCCTCTTCGTGCTCGATAGAGTTAAGAGATTTCATCCTTTCGAGATTCTCTTTGTATACCATAAAACGGGTATTGACCTTGTCTCTGGCTTGGTCATTATAAGCATCCCAATGAATGGTTTGTTTGCTCTTTGCCAATACCTTCTCTTCGCCCAAAGATAAAGCTTTGTCGCGTATATATTGGATATCCGCTTCGCTGTCGTCACAAACAAAGACGGAGGACGGCTCGCAATGCTCAATAAAGGTTGCCATAAACTCCGTTACCTTAGGGTTTTTAAGAGCGGCAATTTTACGATAGCTTGTGTCGTCCAACTTTGCTTTTAATACTATATCAAAATTAGTTTTCATAAATACTCCTTTCCAATTTTTAACTATATTTTATAATATTTTGGACTTTAAGTCAAGCCGATAGCAAACACCGCTATCTAAAATGCATTCTTTGTCTAAAAACCTTATAATCATCGAGATTGATGTTTTGGGTACCTCTATTTAGCGGTTAGATTCCTACGGCAAAAGTATCGTATATCTTTGCAAACACTTCAGAAATGTCCTGATCCGACAGTTTGCGGCAGGTTTTATCGGAAGACAAGTTAAATTGCGCAGTAATTTTAGCAGGTTTCCCGCTCAACATAAAAATTCTGTCCGACAATAGCACGGCCTCGTCTATATTATGGGTAACAAGCAACACCGTTTTTCCTTTTTTCTGCCAAAGCGCGAGAAAATAATCGATTAGTTTCGACTTATTGGCGATATCCAAGCCGCGGAACGGCTCGTCCATCAAAATAAGTTCGGACGGATATGCGAAGGCGCGCGCCATCGAAATCCGCTGCGCCATACCAATAGAAAGTTGGCAGGGATAGCTATCCGCATACTCTATCAGTCCTACCGCTTCCAATACCTCCGCAATCATTTTTCCGCGCTCCTCTTTCGATTTTATCTTCGCGCGTAAAACAAAATCCAAATTGCCGCTAACGGTTAAATTAGGCGCCAAATTGGTTTCTTGAAAAACATAAGAAATTGATTCGGGTATGCCTGCCACACTCCCTTCGGCCGTTGTGAGACCGCCGATAATATTTAATACCGTAGATTTCCCGACACCCGAAACGCCTAATAAACAGGTGATTTTGCCCGCCTCCAGCATCATATCGAAATTTTCGATGACGGTATTGCCCTGATAACTCTTTTTGACATTTTTCAAAACAATATCTTTCATACGCGCCTCCACCTTACAACATACTTCTTAATCAAGCCGACCAAAAGTTCCAAACAATAACTGAGGGCGATTGCCGCGACCGTCCAAGCAAGAAGCATCGCCGTATCCAGCATCACACGGGATACCTGCATCAGGTTGCCCATGCTCTGTCTTGTTTGCGCCAGTACTTCCGCCGCGATTACAATTTTGACATTGAGAGAAATCCCGCTTCGTACAGAATCCAGCACAGAGGGCAAAATGTTTGGGATGTAAAGTCTGGTAATAATATCCCCCGTCTTCACCTTATATAGCTTTGCCATATCGATAAGCCCGCTATCCAAATTGTGCAATGCGGAATAAAAATCCGCATAAAAGATGGGGAATATGATAAGGCAGGCTATCAGCAAAGGGCTTGTTTGCGAGGTAAGCCAAATAATCGACAAAAGGATAATCGACATGGTGGGGATTGCGCGCGATATCGTCACAAGTGGTGACAGGGCGCGGTGCAAAGGATGGAACAGAAATCCCGCCACAGAAAGGAGCAGCGCAAGTCCGAACGATATTGCAAAACTTATAAAAGTACGCGACAGCGTACCGCCTATTGCCGTCCAAAATTGCGCTTTTGTAAATAACTTTATTAAGTCCGAAAAAACCAAAGAGGGTTTTGGGATGATGATTTCGGCATTCACGGCAAGCGCCGCCACATACCATAGCACCAGAAACAGCGCTACGGTAAGAAGCGGCGAAAACCGTATCAATATTTTTTTTGCTTTATCCTTTGTCATTGCTTTTGATAATAGAATGCGTCATTCGGAACCGATCCGCCGATAAAGGCAGGATTGAAGCCCGCAATCGCGGTAAGATAAGCATGAATGCCCGCTTTCGCATCTTGGGCGGACTCGTATCTTATATTACAAGCGGCAATAATTTCGGTCGTATAGGTTATGGTAAGTGCAGAACCTGCGTCCGCAAGCGCGGTTTGCGCAATAGAGG
>JAQVTZ010000090.1 GCA_028699795.1 Clostridia bacterium
TTGAAATGCCTGCAAATCGACTCGGCCCCCCTTATCCACAGGACAAAGACATACATCGTAACCCCGTCTCCGCAGTTCTAATGCGCTGTAATATATCGCGGCATGTTCTGCCGCAGAAATAATAACGCGGGAATGATTCGCTTTACGCGCCCCGAACATCGCGAGATTGTCGCTTTCGGTTCCGCTAGAGGTAAAAACTATTTTGCCGTCTACCGCTCCGAGTGCCTTAAGCATACGCATTCTGGAGTTTTCGATTTCGTTGCGTACCGCAATGCCTTCATGATAAGCCGTACTTGGATTATAAAAGGATTGACGCGCATAATGCGCGAGTATTTCGGCAGATTCGTGACTGCATTGGGTTGTGCTTGCATTGTCAAAATATATCATGGTAACCTTTTTTGAAATTTACTTTTACAATAAGAATGTGTTGTTCTTCATGTATAATGTAAAAATGTATTATTACTTGCTTTTTGTTTTGAATACCGCTACGGTAACACCTCTTCCGCCTTCGTCATAACGCCCGTCACGAATACTGTCGACAGAGGGATGAATACGCAACCTTCTTTGTACGCTCTCACGCAACTTTCCTGTGCCATGACCATGAATAATGCGCACTTCGCCCAATCCCGAAAGTACCGCCTTGTCTAGATAGGCGTCTAAATTAGCGGCGGCTTCCATCGTAGTTTGTCCGATTAAATTGAGTTCCGACGAAAACCTTTCGTTGCGCAAAGGTAAGGTTGTCTTTACTGAGGGTACGGATTGAGGTTTTGCCGTTGTTTGCTTCGATTTCAGCTTGAGTAAATCCTCAATACGGAAGTTACTTGTTAATTGCCCCAACTTCACACTTGCGGTACCTTTTAAAGCGTTTATTGACAGTATATCGCCTTCCACCTTAAGAGGACGCACCAGCACATGGTCGCCTTCCCGTATCTCTCCGTCCGCTTCTTCCCCGAATCCGCGGAACTCATTATCTTCATCAATGACATATTTATGTAACGATTTGCGTAGTTTGCGCGCTTCAAAAAGGTTTTGTTCGGAAGGAGAATCTAAAAACGCTTTTATTGCGTCTATGATTTCGTTCGCTTCCTCCATCGCTTCTTCTACAAGCCTTTTTGTTTCTTTTTTGACATTGGCATTGAGCTTTTCGCGTTGTACAAACAGTCTGTCGCGCTCATTTTGGGCATTTTTTAGCGTATCTTGAGCTTCTTTTAATAATTCAGCAGTACGCGCTTCGTTGTCTGCGGCTTTGCGCCTCGCCATCTCCATGGCATTCAATACATTTTCGAATTCCATTTTGCCGTTGGAGATACTGCCGCGCGCGCGGTCGACAATGTCTTTTTTTAGCCCCAATTTTTCTGCGATTACGATAGCGTTGGATGCGCCTGGCGTACCTATCATCAGGCGAAAGGTAGGACTGTAAGTGAGAGGATCAAAATCCATACTCGCATTCTCGACTCTGCCTGTGACCACGGCGTATTCTTTCAGCTCATTATAATGAGTGGTAATAATCGCTTTCGCGCCGCTTTTGCGGATAGAATCCGATATACTTACCGCAAGCGCCGCCCCTTCTGTCGGGTCGGTTCCCGCGCCCAACTCATCTAAAAGAATAAGTGAATCGGAAGTTAAGTGATTGATGATATTGGTAATATTGGCAATGTGCGACGAAAAAGTCGATAAATTTTGCTCGATGCTCTGTTCGTCACCGATATCACAAAAAACATTGTCGAACATAGACAACTGCGCTTCTTGCGCCGGTACAAACAATCCCGACATCGCCATAATCTCCAATAACCCCACAAGTTTAAGGGTTACGGTTTTTCCGCCCGTATTGGGTCCCGTGATAAAAAGCAAGTCGAACTCCTCGCCCAGTCTGATATCGGTGGGAACAACACGGTCTTTATCTATTAGAGGATGTCTGCCTTTTGTTATTTTAATAACACCCTTATTATTTAGCTCGGGCTTGCACGCTTTGGTTGCGCCTGCATAAGAGGCTTTCGCGAATATCACATCTAGGCGCGTCATTCTTACAAAGCTGTCCCATAATTCGTCGGTATGCGCGGAAATTCTAAAGGTGAATTCTTTTAATATCCTTTCGATTTCGAGACCTTCTTCTATTGACAATGTTTTAAGGTCATTGTTCAGCTCGACAATGGCAAGAGGTTCTACATAAAAGGTTTGTCCCGACGAGCTTTGGTCGTGTACCAGTCCCGGAATCGAAGACCGATACTCTGCTTTAACGGGTATAACATATCGGTCGCCGCGTACCGTTATGATGTTGTCTTGTAAGTATTTTGAGTAAGTTTGACCCGTAATATAGCTGTTGAGCTTGGTTTTAATGTCTTCGCCCTTTTTGCGAATCTTGACTCGGATAGTTTTTAATTCAGGCGAAGCATTGTCGCTCATTTCGTTTTCGGAAAGAATCGAACGGTCGATGTCGTCCTCTAAAGATTTATCCGTATAAATCGCATCAGATATGGCTTTGATTCTTTCGATATTGTCATCGGGTACTTTGGCGATTGCGTTTTTGAGATTGCGGCCCGCTTTTACCATGCGATAAATCTTGAGCAACTCTCCCATAGAAAGCATAGATAATATCGCCGCTTTTTCGAGCTCCGCGCCGATATCGTCGAATGCAAAAGAAACATTTGCAGCGTGCTCGTATAAAATTCTGTCGGCCTCGTCCACTTCGGCAAGCAATGATTTTATGGTATTAAGGTCATCATAAGGATGTAAAGCGAGAATGGCTTCGCGGGCGGGCGCAGAAGTCGCGTGCATCGCTACCGAAGTAAGAATCTTGCCAAATTCTAGGGTTTTGAGCGATTTTGCATCCATTATCTTAGTTTTGCATCCGCTTTGGCGGCCAAAGCATCTAACACGGAAGCAACGACTTCGTTGACATCCTCGTCTTTAAGCGTCTTTTCGGCGCTTTGACAAACCAACTTTATTGCAACGCTCTTTTTGTTCTCTTCAACTTGATTGCCCGTATAAACATCGAATACATAAGTATCGATAAGCAAAGGTCCCGCGCTTTCTTTAATAATTCTTATTAAATTGGAAGCTTCGGTTTCGACAGGACAAATAAGCGCAATGTCTCGCTCTACAGACGGGAACTTGGATATTACTTGGAAAGGCAATCTGTCTTTTGCGTTCTCAATAAGATATTCAGCATCCAATTCTGCAAGGTAAATCCTTTTGTCTACATCGTAGTTTGCCGCCGTTAGGTCAGCAACTTCTCCCATGTAACCGATTGTTGTACCGTCTTTTGCGACAATCTCCGCGCTTCTTCCCTCGTGCAGATACGGCTTTTGCGCGCGGATAAACTCGAAGTTGATGTGTAACACCGCGAGCAAGTCTTCTATAATAGACTTAAATGAATAAAAGTCGTCACCGAGTGCGCCTAGACATAAAGTGTTTTTCTCGATTGGATACTCTGTAAGAGGCAATTTTTTGGGAAGATAAGTCTTGGCCAATTCGAACAGTCTTACGCATTTATTGCCCCTTAAATAATTGGTTGCTATGGTTTTGATCATGCTGTGCGCAAGCGTGGTGCGCATGACACTGAAATCTTCGCCCAAAGGGTTATCCAAAATAATAGCATGACGCAATACATCTTCTGCGGGCAGACACAAATAATCGAATATTTTGGGACTTACAAAGGAATAAGTTACAATTTCACATACGCCTTTGGCAAGTAATACATTTTTGAGTTTGTCAGTATACTCTTGATGCTTTGTACAGCCGCCAACCACCATTTCGCCGTCTTGGATGAGTGTCGGCTTTACATGAGCATAACCGTATATCCTTATAACTTCTTCGGCGATATCGTTTACACCTACCATATCCTCACGGTAAGAAGGTATTTCCGATACTATACTTCCATTTTCTTCGTAAGTCTTAATGGTAAGCGAATTAAGTATTTTGATGATTGTATTTTTGGGAACTCGAATGCCCAGTATTCTATAAATATCCTTAACCGAGAATACTATACGCTTTGGATCGGCGGGATTGGGGAAGCTGTCTGCCACACCGTTTACGATTTCGCCCCATCCATATTGTTGTATGAGCGCAAGCGCGCGAGATAAACCTGTCTCTTGCGACCAAGGGTCGATGCCCTTTTCGAAACGCGCCGAGGAATCGGAGCGAAGATTGATGCTTCGCGAAGTACGGCGTACATTGTCACGCGCAAAATCCGCAGACTCGAATACTATTGTAGAAGTATCGGGTAAAATTGAATAATCTTTTCCACCCATTATACCCGCAATTGCCATTGGCTCGTTTTCGTTGGCAATGACTAAATTGTTTTGGTTTAGTGTGTACTGTTTTTCGTCAAGACAAACAATTTGTTCGTCCTTTTTTGCCTTTCTGACAACAATTTTTCCGCCTTGTATCGTGCGAATATCGAACGCGTGCATCGGTTGCCCAATCTCGTAAAGCACATAATTGGTGATATCGACAATATTATTGATGGGTCTTAGGCCTACCGCGCGCAATCTTTGTTTAATAAGTTGCGGTGATTGACAAAGCTTGATGTTTTTGACGACTTTACCCATGTATCTATGACAGAGTTCGGGAGCTTGGTTCACTAATGCCAAATAATCGCTTATCTTTTCGTTATTTTCGGTGTAATCAAGCGAAAGAGGCTTAAGTGGTTTGCCTGTGACGGCCGCAACCTCTCTGGCGATACCGTATACGCTGTTGGCATCCGTACGGTTGGCGGTAATACCGATATCCAGTACGATTTCGTCTCTGCCGAGTATAAGATTGACATTGATGCCTAAAGGCGTATCTTTATCGAAAACCAACACGGCGTCTTTAGAAGCGCCGGGATAATCGCTGTCGTCTGCGTCAAGTTCGGCTCCGCCGCAAAGCATACCGTACGAAGGTACGCCCCGAAGCTCACCGCTTTTAATCGTTAGGCCGTTGGCAAGTTTTGCGCCATCTAGGGCTACGGGCACGATATCTCCTTCATGGATGTCGGCGGCATTGGTTACCACTTGCAAAAGCTCTGGCTTTGCGATATCCAATATGGCAATGCGGAGTCTGTCCGCCGAAGGATGTTGTTGAAACGAAACAATTTTCGCGCTTACAACATTCGTCACTTTAGCGGATAAATCTATTATTTGCTCTATTTCAAAACCGCAAGAAACAAGCTTGTCTGCAAGTTCTTGGGGAGTAATATCAATCTCTACAAAATCTTTTAACCATTTAACGGGTACAAGCATCTTTAACTCCTTATCTGAACTGTTTGAGGTAGCGAATATCGTTGTCGAACAATAGACGCATATCGGGTATGCCGTATTTGACCATGGCGGCGCGTTCGACACCCATCCCGAAAGCAAAACCGGAATACTCGGTACTGTCTATGCCAGAGCAATCCAGCACAGCGGGATTGACGATGCCTGCGCCCAAAAGTTCGATCCAGCCCGTACCCTTGCAGAGTCGGCACCCCTTTCCGCCGCACATAGAGCAACTAAGGTCTACCTCGACGCTGGGCTCTGTAAACGGGAAATAGGAAGGGCGCAGCCTGATTTTGGTTTCAGACGAGAAGAATTTTTTTGCAAATTCGCCCAAAATGCCCATAAGGTCACTTATGGTAATATGTTTATCCACCACCAAGCCCTCGACCTGTTGGAACATGGGACTGTGCGTGGCATCGTCGTCTGGTCGATAAACTTTGCCGGGGCAAAGGATGCGTATGGGCGGTTTTTGCTGCTCCATAACATGCACCTGAACTGCGGAAGTCTGTGTGCGTAAAAGCATTTTATCGTTAATATAAAAGGTGTCCGCGCTATCCCGCGACGGATGGTCTTCGGGAATATTGAGCGCCGTAAAATTATAATACTCGAAATCGATTTCGGGACCGTCTTTGATTTGAAATCCCATGCCCGTAAAAATATTGATGATATCGTTTTTGACAATAGAAAGCGGATGCAGCGCGCCATACTCCGTACTCTGCTTAGAAAGCGTGACATCTAAGGTTTCCGCTGTTATGCGCTGCGCTCTTTCTTTTGTTTTTAGACTGTCTTCGGCCCTTGCAAAAGCTTCTTCGAGATGCCCTCTTACATCGTTAAGACGCTTTCCCATTGCGGGTTTTTGGGACGGAGGAACATTTTTAAGTTCTTTTAGCAACATTGTCAGTCCGCCGCTCTTGCCCAAAAACTTTACTTTGGCTTCGATAAGCTCACGCGTGTTTTGAGCCTTGGAAACAGCTTCGCTGCAACCATTAAGGATTTGTTGTATCATCTCTTCAAGCATTGATAATCTCCGAAAATTTGCTATATAATGCAACAATTATAGCACTTACGAAAATGATTGGCAAGCCAATCAAAACGAATAAAGGACTTAGAATCTTCTTTATAATAAAATTACTAAGGGATTAAATCGAAAAGGTTATCACTGATGGCGTTACTTTCTAACCCGCTGATATAGGTGTCGGGCACCCTGCCCAAAATAACATCTTCGGCTATTACAAAGTCACACACGACTTCACATTCACGCGCTTTAAACGGAATAATAATTTTTACTTGTGCCATTACGCGCAAAACCAAACGATGAATGGTTTGATTGATTCCTTGCGCATAATAGTAAGAATCCCATTTTGAAACAGCGCTTCCCACAGGTACCAGATTGATTGTCAATACAGGCCCGTTATCCGACAGAAGCGAGCTGCCAGTAAATGCGCCCAAATGCATATGGATTTTTTGGTTTTCCAATTTATTAAGTTCGTTTTGTACTTCAATTTGCGCCATCGCCATAAGTTGATTGATATTGGAAGTATTCGCCTTTACCAACACAATATCGCCTTCCTTGTTACACTCGTAAGTATAAAAATCACTATAAAATAAGCTTAAAGCCGTAATGTTTTTTAAGGCGTCATTCATGGCATTGGTAACATAATTGTCCGCTTGTATTTCGGTAAGTTCCACGACCAAAGGATAAGAAACTTTGCTCATATAAAGAAATAAAGAAAACAACAACGCAATTATTGCGATATACGCGACAAACTTCTTTATTTTTTTCTTTGTTACAACGGATACAAGCATACAATAATATATGCGATAATTAGCAATGTTTCGACTATAATTTACTAAGGCTGTCCAAACTATTTTTCTCTTCTCGCCATTTCGTCCAGATACATGCGTTTCATTTCGATTGCATCTTCCGCTTGCGTGCCGTTTGATTCGCAAATAATGTAAGGAGAGAAACCATACGCGCATAACACTTCTGCCAGTGGCGGGAATTCGGGGCCGTATTTTGTATCCTCAAAGGTTAGATGTGAAAGCTCACCTTTGGGCCCGTAGGCAATCTTGCTGAAGTGAATGTGCAGTTGGTCCACTTTTTTGTAAGGAAGTTTATCCAATAATTTTTGAAAAATAGTATTATAATTTGCAGCGCTTTTTAGAATACCTTGTTCTCTTGCATTGATGTGACCGAAGTCGATACATGGGTAAAATGCATCGGAAAGAGCGCATAACTCGGCTACTTCGTCAACGGTGCCGATTTGTCCCATTTTACCCATCGTTTCGATGCATATTTTATACTTTTGCGTATAACTTTGTTCGTCTAGACGCGCGGCAAGCAGTGAG